>JAFYRT010000029.1 GCA_017546805.1 Muribaculaceae bacterium
CCTAATAAGGATTTGCCTGCTTTTAACTGTTCAAGGGCTTTAACCTTGATGCTCTCAAAATCAAATTCGCTCATAATAAAACTGTGTTAGCAAAGTTAATATTTATTTTTCCTTGCTGACACAGTTTAATTTACATTCTCATAATAAATGGCATCGCGTAAAGTGATGCCATTTATTATTTTCTGTCTATTTATTGCTTTTCTTCTCTTTAAAGAGAGTTTTTATTTTAATGCTCTTTTGGTATTCATTCTCATCTCTTGCTTCCTCTTTTATGAAGAGAAGTATGTCGTTGATTAATATTTGTGTATCACCTCTAGGAACAATATAGTTGTCGCCTCGACGAATCATCATAACCAATATATCTTTGGGAAGGTTAATGCTTCGTAGGGTATCTCCATTAACTAAGAATTCCTTTGTAACCCGTAGTTCTGTAAGTTTGGCTTTAACCTCGTCTGGTAAGGCAATGTCAAACCCTTTCTCCACCTCTTTGGTTGACAATCCAAGAATGTTGGCCATTCCTGTTACTGTAGTGCCTTGAATAATTAGAGATATTATGGTAATAAGGAATACGGTGTTAAAGATAATGTCGTCGTGTTCTAATCCTTCTACCATTGGGTATGTTGCAAATATAATAGGCACAGCGCCTCTCAATCCAACCCATGAAACGTATGTGCGTGCTTTAGTTGATAGGTTTCTGAATGGTGCAAGGCTTAGGAATACAGCAATAGGGCGAGATATAAATATCATCACAGCCGCAATTATAGAACCGAAAATAAGCACATCCCATAATTCGTGAGGGGTAACCAATAGACCAAGAGTCAAGAACATTATTATTTGGAATAACCACGAAATACCATCGAAAAATGCCATTAAGGAGCGTTTATTGTATATTTTGTTGTTTCCTACAACAACGCCGGCAAGATATACAGCCAAGTATCCGTTTCCACCAATCGTATCAGTAAATGCGAAAGAGAAGAATGCCAATGCAAGGAGTAGAATTGAATATAGCGACTTGTTCTTAAGATTGATTCTGTTTATAGAGATAACGGTTAGTTTACCAATTAAATATCCTGATAAAGCTCCCACTATCATTTGAGTGAGGAACTTTATAACGGCATCAGTCAAGTTCATATCGCCCGACTCAATCATTCCCAAAAGAACGATAGTGAGTATATATGCCATAGGGTCGTTACTACCGCTCTCCAGTTCTAAAAGAGGACGTAGATTCTCCTTAAGACCTTGCTTCTTGGTGCTGAAAATTGAGAACACAGAAGCCGAGTCGGTAGAAGACATAATAGCCGCAAGCAAAAACGATTCTATAAGAGTAAGATTAATTCCGAGAAGCGGTGCGATGAAATATATCAACCCTCCTGTAACTCCTGCAGTTAAGAAAACTCCTAATGTTGCAAGTGTAATACCTTCTGCTGCAATCGGTTTTATGTCTGCGGTTTTTGTGTCCATACCACCCGAGAATAGGATGATACTTAAAGCAAGCATACCTATAAACTGGGTAATTGTGGGAGAGTCAAATTGTATCCCAACTCCGTCCACTCCAAAAGCCATACCTACCACAAGGAAAAGAAGTAGGGTGGGAGTCCCTAATTTAGAACTGAATTTACTTGCAATAATACTTGCAAATAGAAGGATTGAACCAATAAGAACGATATTCTCGGTACCTAAAATCATTAGCGGTTATAAATCGAAATAATAATATAATCTAAAAAAAATGTTTGTGTCTATTCAATGGTAAATGATTTCTTGCCAATCATGTTGCCGTCAGCGAATATCTCCACTTTGTATGTTCCGGGATCAAGAAACTCTTCAACTTTCCAATGTAGGTCAACAGGAGTCTCTTCGCTGTCATATGCGATGAGCTTTCTCATTGAGTAATTTATTTCGCTGTCTTCGTAAGCGAATGTATTGTTTTTATTCTTAATCAATACATCACTGTCGGGTTTTACAATTCTTGCGTATACGTAACGCTCGCCGGGTTGAGCGGTAACATTCTTTGCAATCAAAAAGTCAACTTGAATATCCTCTATTTTCTTTATTTTTGATGTCTCTTTACCCTTGCTGTTGAGAGTTTTTACGGTAATACCAACCGCGTCGAGTTTCGATGCAAGAGTAACCTTGTGAGTTAGAGCCTCTTTGTCTTTTTGTAAAAGGGTTGCTGTTTTGGCAGCCTCTTGGTATTTAGAGTTTACGATTTTATTCTCTTTGACAAGTTTTTTATTAAGAGTATTCAAGGAATCTATCTGAATCAAGTAACCTTTCATTACACTTCGTAGGGTGTTCAGCTCTTTTTTTAACTCTTCAATGCGTTGAGCATTAGAAGCTTTTGTTGTACGTAACTCCTCCAAAAGTCTTTGAACTTTCAATTTTTCATTTTCAAGTTGTTTGATAAGAGTGTCGTTGTTTATATACATTTTACTCCCCTCGAATTGGTCATATTCAAAAGCAAGGTTGGCATATTCAGCTTCAAGAGTTCTTCTCTCTTCCTCTATCGCAACTTGCATTTTGAAATTATTCATCTCGTTTTGTTGAGAGATTATGAAGTATAAAGCAATACCCAAAACAAGCAACAATCCAACACTGACGAAAATCCAAATACCGTATTTCTCCTTTGTGTTTGAAAAAAACTCTTTCATGATATAAAAACTAAATCAGCTTTAATAAAAAATATTTATGCAAAGTTAACTAAAAAAACTATTATTATCAACGTAAATGAATCTAAATTCTATTTAAAAAATAGTTAAGAATAGCCCTTTGTATAGGGTGCTACTCTTGTAAAATATGAATTTTTGAACATCTGTTTTGCGTATGTTAAATAACAATGATTTAATCATTCTTTTGAAAAACCAAACAAAATGGTTAACTTCGCAACTTAAACATAAGTTGATTATGCAAAAAATACTCTTGTTTTTAAAAAATCATAAGATTTTAACCCACTTAATACTGATGTTCATAGTGGTGTTGATATTGCTGTTTGTTGCCGTTAAGTTTATGAATAACTACACACATCATGGCGTTGAGGTGGTAGTTCCTGAAATAAAAACATTAACGGTTGAGGAGGCAATGCCTATATTGGAGAGACAATCGCTATCGTGTCAGATAATTGATTCTATATACAACAAGAACTTACGCCCAGGAATAATCATAGAGCAAGTTCCTCGTGCCGGAAGCACTATAAAATCAGACAAGGATATATATGTGGTTATAAACACAGTAATGCCACGACAAGTGCCATTTCCTGAAATTACAGATATATCATATCGCCAAGCTTCGTCGATGTTAGAGGGTTTGGGATTCCCAAAACCCGACATAAAATGTGTCGTATCGCAATACAAAGATCTTGTTGTTTCTGTAAAGCTTGGAAATAGAACGGTAAGTGCAGGAGAAAAGTATCCGTTAACCACAAAGTTTACAATAGTCGTGGGTAAAGGGATGGACTATCAGGAGCCTGATAGTCTGGATATCGAATTTTAATAAAAAAAAGAATATGTCAACCGAAGAGATACTCTTTGATGAGGAGCAATGTGCAGATGAAAACGGGATGTATGAACATTTCCGTTTTGTTGCGGATAAGGGGCAAGGATTGTTAAGGGTCGACAAATTCTTGGTTGCCCGTATGGAGGGTACATCGCGAAACCGAGTTCAACAGTCTGCCGAAGCAGGATGTATATTAGTTAACGGCAAACCCGTAAAGTCCAATTACAGGGTAAAGCCCGACGATGTTGTAACCATAGTAATGGACCGACCTCGCTATGAGAATGAGATAATACCTCAAGATATACCATTGGATATAGTATATGAAGATGCCGATGTATTGGTAATAAACAAACCTCCAGGTTTTGTTGTACACCCGGGGCATGGAAATAAGGATGGAACATTGGTAAACGCATTGGCTTATTATTTCAGAAACAATCCCGATTTTGATGTGAGTGACCCGCGTTTGGGATTGGTACACCGTATCGATAAAGATACTTCCGGTTTATTGGTAGTGGCAAAAACACCAAATGCAAAAACCTCGTTAGGTCGACAATTTCACGACAAAACAACATATCGTAGATACAATGCTCTTGTGTGGGGTAAGGTAGAGAAAGATGAAGGTAGAATAGAGGGAAATATCGGAAGAGATTTGCGTGATCGTTTGCAAATGGCGGTCTTCCCCAACGGAGAGTATGGTAAACATGCAGTTACGCACTATAAAGTGTTGGAAAGGTTCGGATATGTGACATTGGTTGAGTGTCGCTTAGAGACAGGGCGAACACATCAAATCAGGGTGCATATGAAACATATAGGTCATATATTGTTTAATGACGACCGATATGGCGGAACGCAAATGCTGAAAGGAGTATCAACCGCGAAGTATAGACAGTTTGTGCAAAATTGCTTCGACGTTTGTCCCCGTCAGGCACTTCACGCCAAAACGTTAGGGTTTAAACATCCAACAACAGGCGAGGAGTTGCATTTCAATTCTGAATTGCCTGAGGATATGCAAAAGTTGATAGAAAAATGGCGAGTATATTCGACCGATAAAGAAAAAGGGGAGAATTAAAACAAATTCGCTAAATTTATATTGCGGATACCTCTTTATAACAAAAAAAATAGTATATTTGACGTTAATTGCAATTAATTAAAGATAAAGAATGACAACAAGACGTATTGCAATAGTTGCGGGAGGATTTTCGTCGGAGTTCCCTGTTTCAATGAAGAGCGCTCAAGGAATAAAAACATTCTTGGAGCAGACTTCGTATGAGACATATATTGTAAAAATAACTCGCGATTTGTGGGAAGTTCAATTGCCCGATGGCTCAACATCAGAGATTGATAAGAACGATTTTAGCTTTGTCGAAGGTTCTCGAATAAAGAAGTTCGATTTTGCATACATAACAATACACGGAGTGCCGGGAGAGAATGGCGCATTGCAAGGCTACTTCGATATGATTGGTATGCCATATTCATGTTGTGGAGTGTTTGCTGCTGCGTTAACAGCAAATAAATATTCGTGTAACCAATACCTGTCAAAATTTGGAGTGAAAATCTCTCCTGCAGTTTTGATTCGTCCTTGTGAGGAGTATTTTCTTTCTGAAATATCAAATACAATCTCTTATCCATGTTTTGTAAAACCCAATGAGGGAGGTTCAAGCTGTGCAACAACAAAAGTCAAAGAGGAGTCGGAACTTGCAAAAGCAATAGCGGATGCCTTTACCGAAGGCGGAAATGTAATAGTAGAGAAATTCATGGAGGGAACCGAGGTGACATGTGGATGTTATAAAACCTCAAAAAAAACAGTAGTATTTCCAATTACAGAGGTAGTAAGCAAAAACGAGTTTTTCGATTACGAAGCTAAATACACAGCATCAAAAGTAGAGGAGATAACCCCTGCAAGAATTTCGGATGACATAGCTGCGGAAATTTCTGAGACAACATCAAAAATATACGATATAATAGGAGCAAAAGGAATTATAAGAGTAGACTATATAATAATTCAAGGAGTTCCATATTTGTTGGAGGTAAATACAACGCCAGGAATGACCACTACATCATTTATCCCTCAACAGATAAGAGCCATGGCTTCAGAGCCTGGAGAGGTGTTGGAAGAGATAATAGAAGATATAATGCAAACAAAATAGTTATTCATTATGGATAATTTCGAAGATATAAGACCGTATACCCCCGAAGAGATACCGTCGGCCATAGAGGAGCTGATGGCGGAGGAGTATTTTAGAAAAGCATTGGCATATGTAACGCCCGATGTAAATGGCTTTTTGCAAAAAATGCCTATGGTAAAAAATACCGATCAATTTCAACAAGAGATGCTTTTCCCTGTTATAAAATGGTTGATGGGGATAGTGTCGGATGGAGTACAAGGCTCGGGCTTTTCGTATATCGATAACAATAAAGGATATACATATATCTCTAACCACAGAGATATATTGACCGATGCTCTGTTTTTGGGGTATCTGCTCAGAACAAATGGATTGAAATCACCCGAAATGGCATTGGGCGATAACCTTTTGGTGTATCCATGGATGAGAATATTGGTGCGTTTATGTAAAGGGATAATTGTATATCGCAATCTACCACTTAAGAGAACATTAGAGGAGGCAAGCAGATTGTCAGGTTATATAAATCAAACAATCAGCGATAACAATAATTCTGTGTGGATAGCACAGCGAGAAGGAAGAACAAAAGACTCAGATGATAGAACGCAGGAGAGTGTATTGAAAATGTTGTCATTTGCAGGAAAAGAGGATATGCGTGGCAATGTGAAAGCATTGAATATAACACCTGTTTCAATATCATATGAGTATGATGCTTGTGACTATCTAAAAGCCCGCGAATTTCAATTCAAACGCGACAATGCCGAGTTTAAGAAAACACCCAAAGACGATTTAAACAGTATGGCAGTGGGGTTGATGTCGCGAAAAGGTAAAGTAAACTTTGTGATAACAGAGCCGATAAACGATAAAATAGATGCTTTGCCCGAAAGTTTGACAAAGGCAGAATTCTATACGGCGGTTGCTAAGATAATAGACGAGGCAATACATCAAGGATATGTTCTCTATCCTATAAACTATGCCGCATATGACCTTTTGAAGGGAACAGAAATGTTTGTCGATAAATATACTGCGGAGGAGAAAGAAAAATTCTCAATGTATGTTGACGGACAAATAGCAAAAATAAAAGATTTGCCAAATCCGGACAACAACTTCTTAAGAGAGAAGATATTGGAAATGTATTCCAATCCTTTGAAGAACAAATTAAAATTAGATTAATTCAAAATACCACAAAAAACAAGGGCTGAATCAAACGATTCAGCCCTTGTTTGTATAATATGGATGGTCATCTATAGTTCAAGTTCAACAGCCCCTTCTCTTATGACCTCGGGTGAGTCGGAAGAACAATCGATTACCGCAGTAACAGACGAACTGCCAATTCCACCATCAATAACAACATCTGCAATATCTTCATATGCTTCAGCAATTAATTCGGGGTTAGTGTAGTACTCCTCTTCGTTTTCGTTGCTCTTTAGCGATGTTGTTAATATCGGGTTTCCTAATCTCTCTGCAAGTTTAATGGGAATTGGATTCGAAGGAATTCTAATGCCTACACACTTCCTGTTCTTGTATAGTTTGGGCAATCCACTTGCTGTTGGTAGAATAAAGGTAAACGGACCAGGGAGATTTTTGCGAAGAATCTTATGATAGGTGTCGTTTATCTTGACATACTTACTCAACGAGCTTAAATCCGCACCAATAATCGACAGATTTGCTTTTAGAGGATTTACACCCTTGTAGTTGCAAATCTTTTCTACGGCTCTTACATTTAAAGCATCGCATCCCATGGCATATACCGAATCAGTTGGGTATATCACAATAGCCCCATCCTTTAATAGAGAAGCGATGTTGTCCAGCGCTCTCTCGTCGGTATTCTTTTCGTATAAGCGAATAACTTTCATGATAAGATGAGTTATCTTAAGTATGCTTTATTTGAGAAATCTGTGGGTGTAGATTCGATAAATGTTTGTAAATTAGCAACTAACAACTAACAACTAACAACTATATACCCTCAAGTTTGTGCCCCATGCGCTCCTTTTTGGTTTTCATATAAAACTCGTTGTAAGGATTTGTCTCAACCTCTATGGGAACAATCTCTGTAATTTCAATTCCATATCCCTCCAATCCTATGCGTTTTACAGGATTGTTAGTCATAAGTTTTAGTTTTCTTAAACCTAAAGCTCTTAATATGTTTGCACCAACACCATAATCGCGCTCGTCGGCTTTAAAACCAAGGTGAAGATTGGCATCAACGGTATCTAATCCTTTCTCTTGGAGTTTATAAGCTTTGATTTTATTCATCAAACCAATTCCGCGTCCTTCTTGGCTCATGTATACTATAACGCCCTTGCCCTCTTTTTCGATTTGTTCCATTGCTTTATGAAGTTGTTCTCCACATTCGCATCGCATTGAACCAAAAATATCTCCGGTCATGCACGAAGAGTGAACTCTTGTCAATACGGCTTCATCCTCGTTCAATTCTCCTTTGATAAGAGCAATATGTTCGGCGCCGTTTGAAGTTTGGCGGAAAGGAATAAGTTTGAAGTGTCCCCATTTGGTAGGCATGTCCACCTCTTCTCCCATTTCAACCAACGACTCTTTTTGAAGTCTATAAGCAATCAAATCTTTAATAGAGACAATTTTGAATCCCCATCTCTCAGCAACCTCTTTCAATTGAGGTAATCTTGCCATTGTTCCGTCTTCGTTGATAATTTCAATAAGGGCAGCTGCGGGGTATAAACCTGCCAATCTTGCAAGGTCGACGGCAGCCTCTGTGTGTCCTGCGCGACAAAGAACACCCCTTGAACGAGCGCGTAGAGGTGAAACGTGTCCGGGACGACCTAAGTCTGAAGGCTTGGTCTCTGGGTTTGCAAGAGCCTTAATAGTCTCAGCTCTGTCAAACATAGAAACGCCCGTTGTGCAACCACCACCTATTTTGTCGACCATGACAGTAAATGGAGTTTCGTGAATAGATGTATTGTTGCTTACCTGCATAGGTAGTTCCAATTCACTGCAACGCTCCTCTGTAATGGGGGCACAAAGAACACCTCTTCCGTAGGTCATCATGAAATTAACCTTTTCGGGAGTGATTTTTTCTGCTGCAATAATGAAATCGCCTTCGTTTTCGCGGTCTTCATCATCAACCACAATCACAAATTTGCCCTCTTTGAAATCAATCAAAGCCTCTTCGATAGTATTTAACTTTATATCTTCCATAATCACTATTTATAATTCATCTTTATACTCTTTCTCAATAATGGTAATAATCTCTTTATTGGTCTTTCTTATCAGTGCAAACTCTTGTCTTAGAAGTTTTTGCTCATAAATTCCTATTATGTATACAGGAATAGACAGCGGCAGAATCAAAGCCAATAAAGTTCCGATTTTTTTATTTTTGCAAGGATAATACAAAAGTAAATTTCTAATAATAGGGTAGTCCATAAGTTTAAGAACCACCAATCTCTTTTTTGAGTATTGAGCATACTCTATAAAAGACTCTATATTATCCCTTAATTCGTCAATAAGAGATTTGTTGTATCCTTTTTGCCAATATGCAATAAAATTTTGTATTTTGTTGCCACACTCTTTTTGAATATCTTCACATAAAGAGTCTATATGTTTGACCTTTTTAAGTAGCTCCGATTTATTTATCTCAACCATTGCAATCTCCTTCATCTCAACAACGCGAGAAGTGTGGCGACCAAAAAGTTTTCTAAAGAAGTTACGGTATGCATCTTTATTGAATACTGCCGAGTCGTTTACCGCTTTATATGTGAAAAATATACCCAACGGGAGCAGTACCGCAGAGCTTAGCCATAAACCTTGCCAAACCTCCCAGACTCCGTCGCGAGCAAGTTTGTATGCAGAGTTGTCAATAATATAATAGAAAATAAATAGAATAACAGACACGACAATAGGTGTACCAATGCCACCACGGCCAATAATAGCGCCGAGCGGTGCGCCAATAAAGAAGAATATTAAGCACGCAAACGAAAGAGTGAATTTTTTATGCATCTCAATCTCGTGCCTTCTTATTAAATTCTTTTGTTCATTTGCCCTGTAGCTCTTGAACTCATACTCTTGCTTAATATTTCGGGCTTTGCTTAAAGCTCTGTTTGTCCAATTCTCTCGCTGTTGAATCGAAGCGGCAGAATAAGTCTCGTCCAAATCAAAATTCGATAAGGTACCCTTTTGATTAGAGACAGGGGCTGAACTACTACGTTCAATAATGTTGTAGTACGAAGCCGTTTTAAGTTCCTGTCCAATCTTTGAACCAATGCTATCCACAATAAGGGCCATTGAATCGATCGAATGTTTTAGCTCAGAAATGTTTTTTCCAACATACTTGTCCGCCATGGTGCTTTCGTCAATGCGATTAAAACCTGCATCAAAGGGTATTAGTATCTCTTTTCGCGAGAAAGTTTCTCTGCGATATGGAACAATTGTTGTTGTAGCCTCCTGAGCCTTAAGGTTTTCAAAAGACTCTCCGCTCTCAAGCGTTAAAAATAGGAATTGGTTATCGTCGGTAAATTTAAGACTTCCGGAGTCAGAAACAATAATCATGGCATTCTCTGCGCCTTTCGATATGTCGTATATTGTAATGCCATACAACATATTCTTTTTATTGTCTTTCTTTTTAACGTAGATGTTGTAACCCTCAATTTGGTTGTAGAAAACCCCTTCGGGGATATCAAGAGCAGGAGATTTTTGTTTCATGGAGTAGAGAAGACTCCACATCTTTACCTGAACAGTGGGCAGAACATTGTTTTGGAAGAAGAATGCACCAATTGAAATTATGGTTATTGATATAATCAACGGACGCATAATTCTAATCAATGATACGCCCGAAGCCTTTATGGCTAAAAGCTCAAATCTCTCGCTTAGGTTACCAAATGTCATCAGAGATGCAAGAAGAATGGCGAGGGGTAGAGCCAAAGGAACCATTGATGCCGCTGCGTAGAAAAACATCTCGGCCAATACGCTTATCTCCAAACCTTTTCCAACAAAATCTTTAATATGTTGCCAAATGAATTGCATCAATACAATAAACAGGCATATCATAAACGTCATAAACAGTAACGGAAGAAAAGTCTTCAGTATAAAGCGATATAGACGTTTGATTTTAAGCATAAAAGGAATAAATAATAAGTTTTGTTACGCACCCAAAGCACCCATTTCCTCTTTATCCGAGGGCGTGGATTATGCTTTATTTACCCACAAAGGTAGTAAAAAAAAGGTATATTTCGCCTATAATACCTTATTTATAATATAAAAAAGTTTTTATGGCGTGTTTCTTTAAATACTTGTGCAAACTATGTCGAGTGTGAGCAAGTCCAAGGAGCAAACAAAGCCACGAGTAAGTGAGAGCAATGCTCAACATGTTTTGAGTATTGCCGAGCGAAAGTGGGTTCGAGGAGCGAATGCTCCTCAACTAACAACTAACAACTCTCCTACGCCCCAACCTTTTTTTGAAGGATGGCTATTTGTTCGTCCCATAAATCGATGTAATCTTTGATTTCGTTTTTATTTGCAAAATCTGACACTACGAGAGTGGTGTTCTTTGTAAGCTCATTTTGAATTAATTTTAGTTCAAAATAATACTTTCTATTGGTTTCGTCGCACCATCTAAGCTTTATTGATGTGCCGTGGCGTTGAGATGTTTGATTGGCAGAACGTTTTTCGCTGTTCCAATAAAAAGTAAAATGTTTGCCATTGACATCAACCCTGTCTGCGAACCACGAAGCAAGTCCGTCTTGAGTTGAAATATAGTTCCATAAAAGAGCAGGAGAGACGTTGTTGAAGTCGTACTCAATGCTAAAAAGAATTTTTTCCATATAAGTTGATGTTTTTTAGAATTTACAAACTTATTTAAAGGAAAATATCAAAGAATATAACTCTCTGTTATTAGAGTAAATTAGCTCTTTGTAATACCCTTTGCGAATATATAAATATTTTTTTGATTTACTAAAAGAGACTAAAATAAATAGAGAATTTTTTCATCAAAAAACTACCTATGTATTGAAAAAATACCTATATTTGCAAACAATAATATCTTCACTGTAAAGTGTCTATGTTAAAACGAAGTGGCTTTTGGGTTAATTTTAACACTTATTGAGAGAGGAGTTATTATGAGCTTGAAGTATAATGTTTTGGCTTACAATATTTTGTCTTTTTTATGGCGAAAATGGGTCGAAGATAAAACGAAAGCTTTTTTAGAGTGCGAATAAGAGAGAATAAACATCTATATTAATAACAAAAACATTTTTATGAGAAAAGAAAGCCTTTGTATCGTAAGATTGGCAAAACAAGCATTTGCCTATCTAAGCCCAAGCTTTTTAGCAAAAGCAGGGTTGAGTCTTCTTTTTGTAGCAGCCTTGCCATTATCGGCAAACGCTGTCCATAAAGCTGAAAAAGTGGCTTCTGCCTCTATTGAGAGTGTAGAACAAGCTGCCGGCTTTGTGGTAAAAGGAACCGTAATTGATGACACCAAGGAGCCTTTGATTGGTGTGAGTGTAATGGTTGAGGGAACCTCAATAGGTACTACAACCGACTTTGACGGAAATTATGAACTTAAAATTCCCGATGGAAAAAAGACTTTGGTCTTTAGTTATATCGGTTATTCAGATCAAAAAATTCCCGTAAAAGGCAGAAACCAAATCGACGTAACAATGAGCGAAGACGAGCAAGTACTTGCTGAGGTTGTTGTAACAGCGATGGGTATCGAGCGTAAAGCAGAGTCATTGACTTATGCAACACAACAAGTAGGAGGTAAAGAGTTAACTCGTGCAAAAGAGTCAAACTTTATCAACTCATTGCAAGGTAAAATGGCAGGTCTTACAATTACACCTAACTCATCTGGAGCAGGAGGTGGTTCATCAAAAATCATCCTTCGTGGACAAACTTCAATGTTGGGTAACAACCAACCACTAATCGTGTTGGACGGTATACCTCTATCAAACGGTTTGTCAGCACAAACTTCAGAGATTGCTCTTGAGGGAGGTCGTGACGGTGGTGACATCTTGTCAACAATCAACCCTGACGATATCGCCAGCATGTCAGTTCTAAAAGGTCCTAACGCGGCAGCACTTTATGGTTCGGCAGCGAACAATGGTGTTATCATCATCAATACAAAAGGTGGTCGTGAGGGTAAAATCAGAATTGACGTATCAAGTAACATCACACTTGAGACTCCTTTGTTCACATTTGACAAACAAACAACATTTGGAACAGAGATGAGCGATAAAGGTCCTCTTTTGAATGGTTGGGGAGATCTTGCTTCTAAATATACAAAAGATCAATTAGCTCAATATCCTTATTTGACTAACAATCCAAAAAATCAAATCAACGATTTCTTCAAAGTTGGTCAAACATACAACAACTCAATCTCATTGAGTGGAGGTACAGAGCATACAACATCTTACTTCTCTTATGGTAATACAGTACAAAAAGGTTTGTTGGAGCGCAACAGATTCGTTCGTCACAACCTATTGTTCAAAGAGACATTCAATGCATTCAACAACAAATTGAAAATTGACCTTTCTCTTAACTATATTACACAAAAAACAGAAAACCGTCCTGTAATCGGTAAAGTATTCAACCCATTGACAGGATTGTATCGTATGCCAACAGCTGTAAACTTGAATTACTTCAAACAAAACGTAACTCATACAGCAACAGCTGATGACGATATCACAACAAAAGGTGGAGCAAACCTAATCGGTCAACAAATTCAAACTTGGCCTTTGTCATTTGCAGGACAAGCTTGGATTAACAACCCATATTTCATGCAACAAGCTGTTGATGATCAAGCAGACCGTGACCGTATCATGGCTAACGTAACAGCAAAATATGAAATTATCAAAGGTTTGGATTTGCAAGCACGTGTAAGTTTTGACAAAACAATCGACAAAAACTACAACTATCGTCAACCATCTATTTGGGCAGACCAAAACCAATACGCATTTGCTAACTATTATAGCGGTGAAAGCTCATCAAGAGATATCTACTCTGACTACTTGTTGTCATACAACAAAGATTTCAAAAATATCTCTTTCAACGCAACATTAGGAGCAAGCTTCAAGAGAACAAAATCTTCAAGCACATCTATTACAAAATGGACCGACTCAACATTCGTTTATCCTAACATGGCATGGCCAAGCTTGGGTAGCAACATGAGTGGTAACGCTAAAGACATTTTGTTGAGCGCAAGTGCATCAGGTATTAACACAAACTGGGAGACTGCAGTCTTCGCAACTGCACAAGTTGGATTCTGGGGTAAAGCTTACATCGACGCATCGTTCCGTAACGACTGGTCAAAAGCATTCCAACAATTTACAACTGACGGTGGTTACAAATCATTTGCATACTGGTCAGTCGGAGGTAACTTGCTTATCGACCAATTATTACCACGCAAATTGCGTAACGTAAATCAAATGAAAGCTCGTGCATCTTATTCAGTAGTAGGTAACTCAATTCCTCTATCAGATTACAATGCGCAAACAATCAACCCATTAACAGGTGCAATTTCAGCACGTCCTGCATCATTCGACGATCCTAAACCTGAGACAACAGAAGGTATCGAGGTTGGATTCGATGGTATCTTCTTCAAGAATAAATTTGACTTTGATGTTACATTCTATCAAAACACCATGTCAAACCAATACTTGAACATTACTACTGCATCAGGACAATCTAAACCTATCAACTCTGGTAAAGTTCGTAACCGAGGAGTTGAGTTCACAGGAAACTACCACATGAAATTTGGAAAAGATTTCCGTTGGACAACAGGAGTTAACCTTGCATACAACGATAACAAAATTCTTGAGACTTACACACCTGCAGATGGTGGACAAGTTGAAATCGTAATCGGAGCATCTTCATTTGCTATCCAATCTAAATATAAAGTTGGTGGTTCATACGGAGACCTTTACGGAAAAGACTTCTTGTATACAAAAGACGGAAAAATCCAAATCGACTCTGAAGGACGTCCAATGTTTGACGCTAAATACAACAAATTTATTGGTAACACTACTTCACGCTTCACTTACGGATGGAACAACACATTCTCTTGGAAAGGTCTATCAGTATATATGTTGATTGATGGTAAAGTTGGTGGTAAAGTAGTATCATTGACAGAGGCAGACTTAGACTTCTACGGATTGTCTCAACGTTCAGCTGATGCTCGTCTATCTGGTCAAACAATGATGTGGGATGGAGTAGAGGTTGCAGCAGTAACACTTCCAACAGGACAACAAGTTCCTGCTCGTGCATACTACGAGGCAGTTGGTACAAACCAAACTGAGTGTATCTACGATGCAACTAACGTACGTTTCCGTGAGATTTCAGTAGGTTATACATTCTACGATTTGTTCGGAGTATCTAAAAACCTTTCAATCTCATTGGTTGGACGTAACTTAGGATTTATCTACAAAGCAGCTCCTGTTGACCCAGATATCTCAATGACAGCAGGTAATAACTTTGGTGGAGTAGAGTCTTATGCGTTGCCAACAACACGTAGCTACGGATTCAATGTTAAACTTACATTCTAATGTAAATAAACGAGAAAAGATATGAAAATTATGAATAAATCAATTTCAATATTCGCAACTTTGTTTGTAGCAATGTTCCTCTTCTCATGTGGCGAAAAGCAAACATTGAAGATGTGGCAAATCATTGATGAGTCGCAAGATGTTACAAACTCAGGAGAGGGAACAGTTGATATTACTGTCCTAAAAGGAGAGTTGCAAAGTGCATTGACAGATGCTAAGAGCAGTGTTGTTGCAACAAGTACTCACGGTTATCAATACTCAAATGCCAACACAGTAGACGTGTTTGCAGGATATACAACTGTAAGCCGTAGTGACTTCCAATATGGTCCTGCATTGTTCCACACTTACCAATGGCCTAACGGATACTATGGTTCAGCATGTAGCGTAGGTCCAACAAGTGCATTGTACAACACTTATACATACGCAGAGAGCTTGGGAGTACCCGAGTACAAAGCTATTGCACAAATTGTATATGCTCAAACAGCTCTTCACGCTGTTAACAATGCGGGATGTGTGCCTTACGATGATAACCGTAAACTTAAAGTATCTCGTCCTTTAACATATTACACACAAGAGGAGACATACAACGCAATCTTGGCTGACTTGGATGAGGCTATAGCTACTCTTAAAGAGGTTCAACCAGGAAAAGAACAATTGATTGATGTAGAGGGTGACTCTTACGATAAAGGAGATGTAAACTATGCATACTCTGAGTACCGTTGGGAAAAATGGGTTCAACTTGCTAATACAGTTAAATTGCGTATAGCATTGTACCTTTCTAAACCAAATCCAGAACTTGCAAAGCAAGTAGCAACAGCTGTATTGGACGACGAAATAGGTCTGCTTGACGAAGATTTCGGTCCTGCATACAAACAAGGTAACACACAACACCCATACTATCAAATCTCAGCATCAAACGATGGAGGATGGGCAGATAGCCGTATGAATGCATCATTTGAGAACATCTTGAAACGTACAGGTTCTCCATTGATTGAGAAATAC
>JAFYRT010000030.1 GCA_017546805.1 Muribaculaceae bacterium
CCTAATAAGGATTTGCCTGCTTTTAACTGTTCAAGGGCTTTAACCTTGATGCTCTCAAAATCAAATTCGCTCATAATAAAACTGTGTTAGCAAAGTTAATATTTATTTTTCCTTGCTGACACAGTTTAATTTACATTCTCAATTTTTCTAACCCACGCACGAATGCTAAAGATTAACTTGTAATCATCTTTATCTTTGTTTCCATTGTAATCAAAAGATTCGTCTTCTCTTAATACAGTTCTTACAGATTCCTTAATCATTCTGTGTAAGTCAGATTCATTTAATCTTATAACTTGTTTCATCTTTCTATTTGTTTTATATTCGTTATTTTCGTTTAATTTTTGTATAAAAGAAATTGCTTCATCTGTTAAATGAGATTGGAAGTCCGAAATACTGTTTGGTGTCATTTGAGAATTGTCTAAATCGTAAAAGAATTTTTCACCATTTTCCCCAATCATCATTACTACGTATCTAACATAATCAGATTCATCTCCATTATCAATAATATAAAATGAAAAACCTTGATTAATATAATTCTTAAACATTCCAGGTTGCTTAATGCACCAATTGTTTTTGACAGGGAATTTACTTATATCGTGATGACTATCTATTTTGCCTATAGATACAGTCCCATCATCATATACTTTATTTGGAATACCATAATTCCTCTTATATTCTTGTATCGTTTTATAGAACTGTTCAAATGAGAGTTTATTAACATCTATATTTTTATCATTCTTTACAACGTATGTCATCCATTGGCGAAAATAGTGTTTTAAATCAGTTGCCTTAATTCCTTGTTGTAAAAATTTGCATGCAGATAAGAGATATTGTGGAGGAATCCCCTCATCGGATAATGTTTTAACAATTTCATGTCCGTATTTTTGCGTTGCGGTATTGTAATTCTCAAATATTTTCATAACTTTGTAATTATACTTTTAAATAAATATCACGAAAAATGAAATATTTAGGAATAATTTATAGTCAAAATATAGACACATTCTTTAAAAAAAATAAACTTCAAAATTTAATTCATTTCACAAAGACTGACAAACTTCCCCTTAGAATAGGTTTTATTTTTGTTGATGGGATATTTGTCCTAAAAAATTTAGCAATTCAATTAGATAATTCTTCTACATACGAAGTCTTTGAAATATTTGAATTAAATAATCTACAAACTACTACTGAAAAGGAAATGAAAGACTTAGTAAATCAAATTGCTGAAGAAGTAGTTAGGTATAATAAAGATATTTTAAGGTACTATAAAGGTTAGTTTTATTAGTATTTTGATTTAATGGGTAATATTAAATATTAAGCGTGTTCCCCTATACTACACTTAGCATTTATTGTCAATTGAAATAATTAGGGACAACATGTATATCGTTCCCTAACTTTTTATTGAAGTTGTTAGTTTTTAGATATTAGAAAAGCCACAAGGTTGTCACGGATAACCTTGTGGCTTCTTATTAGACCTATTAGACCAATTAGTCTAATAAAATTTCTAATTCCTAATTGTGGCATAGCCACGTACTAATTTCTTTTTAAAAATATAGTTCTCCAAAAAACTCAGGACGGTGGAAGTCGGGATTCTCTGTCTCAATCTTGTTCCAACTAACGTAGTGAGGAATTGAAGTCTTATCACCACATTTGTAGAAGTTTGCATTAATCATCTCAGGCATATTTTTGCTGTCAATACCCATCATGTCAAAAGGAATTGCAACAACAACTTGCCATGAGTGAATACCCTCTTTCTCTTCAAAAGGCTCGTTGCCTAAACTGCTCCAGGTTTTTATTCTTGCCATTTGTTCGTCAGAGTAGTGGTTGCTCTCTGTTCTGCTTTTACGTTTTGATGAAAGGGCAGTACCTATACAGTTAAATTCAAAATTGTAGTATTCGCTGTCTCCGGGGATTTTTGCAAAGAATTCAACACAACTATCTTGGTATACATGAGAGTTGTATTCTTTGTTTACGGCACGGATATAACTGCCACGAACAAAGAAACTAATGAATAGATAATTGTCTCCACGAGCAACATCAAAAGCAACAATGGGTTTATGAGAAAACTCTTTCCAATTTATCTCCGAAACATAATCTCTCTCTGCCACGCCCTCCATTGCTTCTGCAACAAGGTTTAGTTCCAACTCCTCAAGTTGTGGCATATAAACAGCCTTGATACTTTTTTTCATGATATTGCTTTTTAATTAAAAAAATTATAAACTCCCGATATAAAACCGTATGCAGACATCAGTATGATGATTGTTCCAATACAACGGTTTATTATCCATAGAGAGCGTAAATTAAATTTTGATCTTACTTTATTGATAAAATATGTAATTGTCAACCACCATAAGAAAGCTCCGGATATGATTGATGCGTAACCTATTACGTAATCGTGAAGTTGAGATTCGGGAGTGTAAAAATTAAATCGGGCAAACAAACCTATAAACAAGAACAGAATTAGAGGGTTTGAAAGTGTCAAGAAAAATGCCGAAATCAAGTCTTGTATGTGGTTTGCAGCTTTAGGCTTCTTTAGGTTTAAGTTCTTAGCAGGGTTTTGTCTGTAAATATAAGCTCCAAATCCAGCAAGCACTACGCTACCAAATATCTGAATAAGAAGTTCATAGTTTTCAATGAAATCGATAATCATTGAAAGACCAAAACCTGTTAGAACGGCATAAATCAAATCTGATAATGAAGCTCCAATTCCGGTGAATAGTCCTGAACTTCTACCCTTGTTGAGGGTGCGTTGGATACACAACACCCCTATCGGTCCCATGGGGGCAGATACAAGTACTCCAATCAAAATACCTTTAAGTGCTGTGTTTATTATTAAATCCACTATTTACCGCAAAATATTGTATTAACTGCAAAAATAAACAAAATTTTTCTAACTATCCCACAATTTACATATATAAATTTCATACAAAAAAAACTTAATCACTAATGCGTAAATAATTGCTATTTTGGTTTTGCTTTCCCGACTAAATTATTAATTTTGTAAGCAATTTCAGAATAATTTTGTTTAGAACAAAATAATAAACCATAATATAATAACTACTACTAATGGTATCATTTTTTAAAACCCTAACAAACAGTGTTATAGCGGTGTCTTGTGATCATAAATTATCGCAAGAGGAGATTGAAAAATTATCTTGGCTCTTTGGTTCTGCAAAAGAGATTAAACAAGAAGTTATAGCAGGTAAGTTTATCGGACCTCGTAAAGAGATGATAACTCCTTGGAGTACAAATGCCGTTGAAATTACTCAAAACATGGGTATTTCAGGAATTGCTCGTATTGAGGAGTACTTTAAAGTAAGTGGCAAAAATGTCGATTACGATGCAATGCTTCAACGTCTTTACGATGGATTGAGCGAGGAGATATTCAATATAAATAAAACTCCCGATGAAATAGTTTATATCGACGATATTGTTGAGTATAACAAAAAAGAGGGATTGGCTTTGAGTGAGGATGAGATTCAATATTTGAACGATTTGTCAGCTCGTATCGGACGTAAACTAACCGATAGCGAGGTATTCGGATTCTCACAAGTAAACTCAGAACACTGCCGTCACAAAATCTTTAACGGAATATTCGTTATCGACGGAGAGGAGAAAGAGAGTTCGTTGTTCAAGATGATTAAGAAAACATCTGAGACAAACCCCAATAAATTGGTTTCTGCATATAAAGACAACGTTGCTTTTAATCAAGGACCTACTGTTGAACAATTTGCTCCTGCTACACAAGATAAACCCGATTACTTCAAAGTAAAAGATATTGATACAGTAATCTCGTTAAAAGCCGAAACTCACAACTTCCCTACAACAGTTGAGCCTTTCAACGGTGCTGCAACAGGAACAGGTGGTGAGATTCGTGACCGTTTGGGTGGAGGAAAAGCAAGTTTGCCTATTGCAGGAACAGCTGTATATATGACCTCTTATCCAAGAACAGAAAAAGGTCGTGCATGGGAGAATGTAATGGCTGAGCGTGATTGGCTATATCAAACACCCGAGCAAATTTTGATTAAAGCATCAAACGGTGCATCTGATTTCGGAAATAAATTCGGACAACCAATGATTTGTGGTTCTCTTCTAACATTTGAGCATGAAGGAAACGACAAAAAATATGCATACGACAAAGTAATCATGTTGGCAGGAGGTGTCGGCTTTGGAACACGTCGCGATGCAATCAAAGGAACTCCAACTCCGGGAGAAAAAGTAGTAGTTATGGGCGGTGACAATTACCGCATCGGAATGGGTGGTGGAGCCGTATCTTCTGTAGAGACAGGAGAGTATGACAACGCTATTGAGTTGAACGCAGTACAACGTGCTAACCCTGAAATGCAAAAAAGGGTTTCAAACGTAATCAGAGCGTTGGCAGAGGACGATACAAACCCAATAGTTTCAATTCACGACCACGGAGCAGGAGGACACTTGAATGCTCTGTCGGAGTTGGTTGAAGCAACAGGTGGTAAAATAGAAATGGATAAACTTCCTGTAGGAGACTCAACACTATCTGCAAAAGAGATTGTAGGAAACGAGAGTCAAGAGCGTATGGGAATGGTAATCCCTGAAAAAGATATACCATATGTAGAGCGTATAGCAGAGCGTGAGCGTGCTCCAATGTATGTTGTTGGAGAGACAACAGGAGACGACCGTTTTGTATTTGAACAAAAAGATGGAGTATGCCCAATAAATCTTGCAATGGAGGATATGTTTGGTAAAGCTCCAAAAACAATAATGACCGACTCTACGGTTGAAAGCACATTCGAGGATGTAACATATAGCGCATCTGAAGTTCACAAATATATCGAAGATGTTCTACAATTAGAGGCAGTTGCTTGTAAAGATTGGTTGACAAACAAAGTTGACCGTTCGGTAACAGGTAAAGTCGCACGTCAACAATGTCAAGGAGAGATTCAATTACCATTGAGCGACTGTGGTGTTGTTGCACTTGATTACCGTGGTAAAGCAGGTATTGCAACTTCAATCGGACACGCACCTCAAGCTGCGCTTGTTTCTCCCGAAGCAGGTTCTGTATTATCAATTGCCGAGGCATTGACAAACGTAGTGTTTGCTCCTTTGGCAGATGGTATCAAGAGTGTATCGTTGAGTGCTAACTGGATGTGGCCTTGTAAAAACGAAGGAGAGGATGCACGTCTATATAAAGCAGTAGAAGCATGTAGCCAATTCGCAATAGATTTGGGAATCAATATTCCAACAGGAAAAGACAGTTTGTCAATGACTCAAAAATATGGCGAAGAGAAAGTATATTCTCCCGGAACAGTAATCATTTCGGCAGGAGCAGAGGTTTCAGATATTAAGAAAGTGGTATCGCCTGTTGTTAAAAACAAAGGAAACATGCCATTGTATCATATCGATTTCTCATTTGATTCATACAAACTTGGAGGTTCGGCATTTGCACAATCATTAGGAAAAGTAGGCGGTGATGTACCAACAGTACAAGATGCTGAATACTTTAAAAATGCGTTTGCCGCAGTTCAAGAGATGATTAACAAAGGAGTTGTTGCTGCAGGACACGACATTTCAGCAGGAGGTCTTTTGACAACACTTCTTGAAATGACATTTGCGAACAGCAATGGAGGTCTTGAAATTAACCTTAACAAAATCAAAGAGAAAGATCTTATTAAAATCTTGTTCAGCGAAAATCCCGGAGTTGTGTTACAAGTAACATCTGCAAAAGAGGCAGAGGCAATAATGGCACAATACGGAGTACAATTTGTTAAATTGGGACGTCCAACAAAAGAGCGTCACATAATAGTTAAGAAAGACGGAGCAGAGTATCAATTCGGAATCGACTACTTGCGTGATGTATGGTACACATCATCATACCTATTGGATCGCAAACAAAGTGGAGTAGAGTGTGCAAAAGCTCGTTTCAATAACTACAAAAAACAACCTATCAAATGGCGTATGCCAAAAGCATTTGAAGGAACAATGGCAAGCTATGGAATAGCTGCCGGAGCACGTCCTTCAACAGGAGTAAAAGCAGCCATCATCCGCGAAAAAGGTGTAAACGGAGACCGTGAGATGGCATACTCACTATACTTGGCAGGATTCGATGTAAAAGACGTACACATGACCGACTTGATGTCAGGACGTGAAACTCTTGAAGACATCAACATGATAGTATATGTAGGAGGATTCTCAAACTCTGACGTATTAGGCTCAGCAAAAGGTTGGGCAGGAGGTTTCTTGTGGAACGAAAAAGCAAAACAAGCTTTGGAGAAATTCTATGCAAGAAAAGACACTCTTTCATTAGGTATCTGTAACGGATGTCAGTTGATGGTTGAGTTGGGATTGTTAACTCCGGATGATGAGAAAAAACCAACAATGCAACACAACAACTCTCATAAATTTGAGTCTGAGTTCATTGGTTTGACAATACCTCAAAACAACTCTGTAATGTTTGGTTCATTATCAGGAAGCAAATTAGGAGTTTGGGTAGCACACGGAGAAGGAAAATTCTCATTGCCATATGCAGTAAAACACTACAATGTAATAGCAAAATACAGCTACAATGAGTACCCTGCCAATCCAAACGGATCGCCTGCAGCAATCGCAGGTATTGCATCGCCTGATGGCCGTCACTTGGCAATGATGCCTCACTTGGAGCGTGCAATATTCCCATGGCAATGTGCATACTACAATCCTCAAAGAGCAAACGATGAGGTTACACCATGGATTGAAGCATTCGTAAATGCACGTAAGTGGGTTGAGCAAAACAGAGCGAAATAAAATAATACTGCAATGGGAGGATTATTTGGAACTATAAAAAAGAGCGATTGCGTATCGGAACTCTTTTATGGAACAGATTACAATTCGCATCTCGGAACAAAGCGAGCAGGAATGGTAACTGTATCAGAAGGCAACTTCATGCGTTCGATACATAACATCGAAAACTCCTATTTTCGCACAAAATTCGAAGGAGACTTGCCCGATTTTTGTGGAAATGCAGGACTGGGAGTCATTAGTGATACCGACGCTCAACCTATAATAATAAGCTCAAAGTTGGGAAAATTTGCCATCGTAACGGTGGCAAAGATTAACAACTTAAAAGAGTTGGAGCAAGAGTTGTTGGCAGAGGGACACCATTTTTGCGAACACAGCAATAATGTCACCAACCAAACCGAGTTGTTGGCAATGCTTATAGCTGAAGGAAAAGACTTTGTAGATGGAATTGAGCATCTTTTCGCAAAGATAAAAGGTTCGTGTTCAATGTTATTATTGACAGAAGATTCAATAATAGCTGCACGCGACAAATACGGGCGCACACCTTTATATATAGGACGAGGAGTTGATGACAAAGGATTTGCAGTCTCATCCGAAACCTGTTCTTTCCCCAATTTGGGTTATGAGACAGAACGTTGGTTGGGACCCGGAGAGATAGTGAAAATTACAGCCGAAGGCTATACACAAATACGCAAGCCCAATGACAAAATGCAAATATGTTCGTTCTTGTGGGTATATTTCGGATATCCCACATGCGAATACGAAGGCAAAAATGTAGAAGAGATGCGTTATGACTGTGGTGCCGAGATGGGCAAAACAGACGATGTAGAGGTGGATTTTGTATCAGGAATTCCTGATTCAGGAATTGGAATGTCTCTTGGCTATGCAATGGGAAAAGGAATACCATACAAGCGTGCAATCGTAAAATACACACCCACTTGGCCTCGTAGTTTCACTCCGCCAACACAGGAGCGTAGAGAGTTGGTTGCAAAAATGAAACTTATACCCAATAATGCGCTACTAAAAGATATGCGTGTGGTATTTTGCGACGACTCTATAGTTCGCGGAACACAACTTCGCGACAATATTCGCGATTTGTATCGTTACGGTGCAAAAGAGGTGCATATTCGTATAGCATGTCCGCCAATGATATATCCATGTAAATTTTTAGGCTTCTCGTCAACAAAAACAGAGTTGGAGTTAATTTGCCGAAGAATAATAAAGGATATAGAGGGAGACCACAACAAGAATGTTGAGGCATATGCAACAACAGGCTCTCCTCAATATTGCGAAATGGTAGATCGCATACGCAAACAATTAGGAATAACATCTTTGAAATTCAATCCAATTGAAACACTTGTAAAATCGATAGGATTGCCCAAAGACCAAATCTGTACACACTGTTTCGACGGTTCAAGTTACGAATAAGACGTAACATAAACATAGCAATCAATCAACTGCCCCTTTGCGAACAAAACAAAGAGGCAGTTGTTGTTTTATAAAAACAAATGCTATGCTAAAACAAAAAATAACAGAAGCACTCATGACATATGCGGGAGCATCGCTTTGGGTGGCACACTATAACCTTGCAATATCAATACAACTAAAGAGTAAAGGATATTACAGTCTGTCAGATAATCTACGAACAATATATCATAATCACTCGTTGCAGTCAATTGAGATATATGACTATATTGCCAAGCAAGGGAGTATGCCACAAATACGAGATGTAACCGATATTCCTGTGGAGTTTGGACAAACTCACGAGGCAGTAGAACATTCGTTGGTGCAGACCATTCGTCTTACCGATGCCCTTGAGTCGTTAATGGATATGCTCTTGCAGGCAAAAGACCACACCACATATGCCACCTTTCAATATCTCTTAAAGGAGCAATTTGAAGAGGAGGTATTGCTGTCCAAAATAGCGGAGAAACTAAAACGGGATATGGCTTTCGCAAACAAAAAACAATAAAAAAAGAACTGCCAAAAGTGCTGCCAAAAAAATGGCAGCATTTTTGTTATATAATAGATATAAAACAAATAAAAACAAAATAAAACTAGATATGAGCAAGACAAAAAAGTCGCAAAACATTGATGAAACCGAGGATATAAACAATATTGAGGGAGCAGAAGCAACTCAAAGTGCAACATCTGAAACAGAGAACACTTCAGTAGAAGAGTTGTCTGAGACTGACACATTGTCAGCCGAAGTAGCATCTTTGACCGAAAAAGTAGAGCAGTTAACCAAAGAGAAGCTACTCCTTATGGCAGATTTCGATAATTATCGTAAACGTACCATAAAAGAGAAAGCAGATTTAATAAAATCGGGAGGCGAAGAGTGTTTGAAAAATCTATTGCCAATAGTCGATGATTTTGAAAGAAGTTTACAAGCATTAAACACTGCAACCGATGTACAAGCATTGGTTGAAGGAGTAAACCTTATATATAATAAGTTCAAAGGCTATCTTGCTCAAAATGGAGTAAAAGAGATTGAAACAACCGATGCCCCATTTGACACAGAGTATCACGAAGCAGTAACAACTTTCCCGGTAGAGGATCCCGAAAAGAAAGGAAAAGTAATAGATTGCGTTCAAAAAGGATATACAATGAACGACAAAGTAATACGTTTCTCTAAAGTAGTAGTTGGTGAATAAAGAAAATAACCATGGCTGAAAAAAGAGATTACTATGAGGTGTTGGAGGTATCGAAAAACGCAACACCCGAAGAGATAAAAAAAGCATATCGTAAAAAAGCGATACAATATCACCCCGATAAAAATCCTGGTGATAAAGAGGCTGAAGAGAAATTCAAAGAGGCAGCCGAGGCATACGAAGTATTAAGCGATGCCCAAAAGAAAGCACGTTACGATCAATACGGACATGCCGGAATGGGTGGAGCAGGAGGCTTCGGAGGAGGCTTTGGCGGCGGAATGAGTATGGAGGATATCTTCTCTCAATTCGGCGACATCTTTGGTGGACACTTCGGAGGCTTTGGCGGCTTTGGTGGTTTTGGCGGAGGAGGTTCGCGAAAAAGAACAAACCGCGGAACAGACCTAAGAGTAAAAGTAAAACTCACTTTAAAGGAGATAGCTACAGGTGTAGAGAAAAAAATAAAGGTAAAAAAATATGTAGCTTGTGAGCATTGTAAAGGAACAGGAGCCGAAAACGGTACAGCCTATACAACATGTAGTACATGTAACGGAAGCGGAGTTGTAACACGTGTACAACAAACCTTCTTGGGAGCAATGCAATCAACAACCACATGCCCCTCATGTAATGGCGAAGGAAAGACTATTACTAAAAAATGTCCTCACTGTAGTGGAGAGGGAATAATCAAAGAGGATGAAGTAATAACACTAAACATCCCTGCAGGAGTAATGGATGGAATGCAACTCTCAATGAGTGGCAAAGGAAACGCAGCACGTCATGGCGGAGTTCCGGGAGATTTGTTGATTCTTGTAGAAGAAGAAGAACATACCGATTTGTTGCGAGACGAGAATGATTTGATATACAATGCACTTCTCGATTTCCCAACAGCGGCACTCGGAGGAACCATTGAGATTCCTACAATAGACGGAAAAGTTAAAGTGAAAATTGAACCAGGAACACAGCCTGGAAAAGTATTGCGTTTACGTGGAAAAGGATTGCCATCAGTAAATCGTTACGGAGTTGGAGATTTGTTGGTAAACATCTCTGTCTATGTTCCTGAGAATCTAAATTCAGAAGAGCGCAAGACAATAGAGAAATATCGCGAAGCTCCCAATTTTAATCCTACGAAATCTGTAAAGGATAGGATATTCTCTAAGATACGTCGTATGTTCGATTAAGATTGTAGAAAACGAGCAATCTACTTCCTTATTTAAGGTTATGAAACTTGCTCACATACTAAAAATGTATATAACAAATAAAGGCGATTGTTTATGCAATCGCCTTATATTTTAATAGAGTTATCTAAAAATTATTCTAATTTCTTCTGCTTCTTGCAATCTTAATACCTCTTCTTCCAATAGGAAGTTTTGGGAACATCTTTCTAAAACGAACAAGAGTGTAGGTGATGTTTTTACCTCCTGCAACAACAAGGCAAACCGAAGCAATAATGCAAGCCAATCCAACGCAATCGCGAGGAGTAAGAATCTCTCCAAAAACAGTAATTCCAAAGAATATTGCTGTGGCAGGTTCAAGAACGCCCAATATTGCGGTTGGTGTAGAACCAATTTCTTGAATAGCTGTTGTAGTGCAAATTAATGAAATGGCAGTGGGGAAAAGGGCAAGAGATATTATGCTACCCCACATATACCAATGTTCCGGAAGCAAAATGCCATTTCCGAAAAATAGAGAACGGACAGCAAACAGTCCCCATCCAAAAAGCAGAACATAGAAAGTTACTTTTATGGTAGCCATATTCTCTAATCCAACTCTGTTTATACCAACTATATATATAGCATATGCCAAAGCCGAGCCTAATACCAACAGAGTTCCTGTAAGGCTCAAAGTCGCACCATTCTCTCCTCCCTCGTAGAGTAAGCCAATGCCCACCAATGCCATGACAATACAAAGAACAGTCTGCATGGTAAGTTTCTCTTTAAAAAACAGAGTCATAATAGCCGCCACCATAACAGGGTAAACAAAGAGTAGGGTAGAGGCGATACCTGCATCCATAAAGTTATAGCTCATATATAAAGTAAGAGACGATGCTGCAAACAAAATACCCATAATAAAAAGAGGTAAAATTTGTCGGCGTTCAATTTTAAAACTCCTTCTTCTCCATTTTAGCATAATTGCCAAAATTGGGATGGCAAATAGGTATCTGAAAAATAGAACCGAATCTGCATCCATCCCGTCCTCGTATAAAGGAAGAGTAAAAAGCGGATTCATCCCGTAAGTTGCGGCCGATATAGCACCTAAAAAGTATCCTTTAACTTTGTTGTTCATTCTATACATTATATATAGATGCAAATTTACATAAAATCGCAACTCATTATAGCGCTGTTTACAAAAATATTTCAACAATAAATAAAATGTTCGTAAATCAAATAAAAAATGCAAGTTTTTAAGGAGTTTGCCCTAAAAACTTGCATAATAATATAGAATATATGCAATATGCAGAATACTATAAGTTAGTTAATGTTTAAACATGCTCCCAGCCTTGTGCGCGTAGAACAATCTCAGTGCCATCACGAGTAATCATTGCACAACCAAGGCTCTCCGAAGTGATGTGTCCGATAACAGAAACTCCTTCAATGTTTGCTACCTCTTCGTGTTTTTCCAAAGGAACAGTAAACAAAAGTTCGTAATCCTCACCACCGTTCATGGCAGCAGTAACCACATTTAAGTTCATCTCCTCTGCGGTAACAGCAGTTTGGTAGTCGATAGGAATTCTATCTTCATAAATTCTGCAACCTGTTTTGCTTTGAGTGCAAATGTGCATAAGCTCCGAAGACAAACCATCCGAAACATCAATCATAGAGGTTGGAACAATTCCTTTTTCTCCTAAAATTCTTACAATATCTTTTCTTGCCTCAGGTTTAAGCTGGCGTTCCAAAATATACTCCCTTCCCTCAAATTTAGGAGTAGCACCATCAACCTCGTTAAGTACGCTCTTTTCGCGTTCTAAAAGTTGCAATCCCATATATGCAGCACCAAGGTCGCCACTTACACAAATAAGATCGTTCTCTTTTGCACCATTGCGTCTTGCAATTTTACCTTCTTCGGCAACTCCAATGCAGGTAATGCTAATGGTAAGGCCTGTCATCGAAGCAGAAGTGTCGCCACCAACAAGGTCAACACCATATATCTCACAAGCAAGTTTAATACCATCGTATAAAGCATCTATATTCTCCACCGAAAAACGTTTCGAAATACCTAACGAAACAGTAATCTGTTTAGGAGAACCATTCATTGCGTAAATATCCGAGAAATTAACAACAGCCGCTTTATATCCCAAATGTTTAAGTGGAACATATGTTAAATCAAAATGAATGCCCTCTAAAAGCAAATCTGTAGTAACAAGAGTTTTCATGCTTGCGTTATCAATAACGGCAGCATCATCACCCACACCAACAACAGTCTCGTTGTTTTTAGTTTTAATATCTTTAGTTAAATGATTAATCAATCCAAACTCACCAAGCTCCGAAATTTCGGTGCGAACTTCTTTTTTGTCCATTAATAATATATGTATATAATAGGTTTAAAATTAATCAATAGTTATAAGCTGTTTCATAATTTGTGTCATTTTGGGTTGAGCCTTTTCGGCGGCACGTTGAACATCCTCGTGCGAACACTTCTCAACAATGCCCTCAACGCCCAAGTCGGTAATAACCGACATTGCAAAAATCTCAATACCACAATGGCGAGCAACAATAACTTCAGGAACAGTACTCATTCCAACAGCATCTCCACCAATAATTCTGAAATACTTATATTCGGCGGGAGTTTCAAAAGTAGGACCTTGAGTACCCACATAAACACCGCATTGAAGTTTAATGCCCTCTTTCTCTGCAATAGAGAAAGCCTTCTCTATTAAATAAGGAGGATAAGCATCGCTCATATCCGGAAATCTTACGCCGTGTTCTTCAATATTTCTGCCTCGTAGAGGATGTTCGGGGAATAGATTTATATGATCTTTAATAACCATTAAGTCACCAATGGCAAAATTTGGGTTCATTCCACCTGCGGCGTTCGACACAAACAAGCGTTTAATACCCAACTCATGCATCACTCTTATGGGGAAAGTAACCATTTTCATATCATAGCCCTCATAAAAATGGAATCTGCCTTGCATAGCCAAAATAGGATGTTCTCCAAGTTTCCCAAGAATAAGCCTTCCAGAGTGTCCCTCAACAGTCGAAACAGGGAAATTTGGAATATCGCTATAGTTTATAATGTTTTGCTCTTTAATATCATCTGCAAGTTTACCAAGACCTGTACCTAAAATAACAGCAGTTTTGGGGATATTTACAAAACTCTTTCTGATAAACTCTGCACACTCTTTAATATTATTCAAATAAGCATCCATAAAACAATAAGTTATGCGGTTATTCAAGACTTAATCATATTTAAAACACAATTTTCGAGTATCGAATCCTCATTGTCGATAATCTTTACTCTCAAAGGAAGAGCATAGATATGCTTTTTAATATCTTGAGGAATATCCATATTCAATATTCTTGCAGCATCCTTCTCTGTTGTGATAATATAAGATTTACATCTGTTTCTGTAAGAAATAGAGTTAAACTGTTCAATAATATTCTCGATATCTCTTTTCGAGAAATTATGGTGGTCTCTAAAATGTATACACTTTACATTAGCTCCTGTCGAAGTTAAATATTTGTCAAACGGTTTAGGATTTGCAATACCCGAAAGAGCCAAAATATTACAATTCCTTCCAATATTTTCAATTTTCAGCTCCTTGACATCGTTCTCCTCAAAAACAGCAACGGGATTACTATATGTAAAACAAGAGAAGAATAACTTTTGATAAGGGAACAAAGCCACCCTTTTAATTAAAATACGTTTATCAATAGGACGAATATTCTCCGGACACTTCGTAACAATAATAATGTTAGCCCTAAAACGAGCAGTAGCTGGCTCTCTTAAATTGCCAACAGGCAAAAGAGTATCGTTATAGAACATATTATTATAGTCGAAAAGCAAAACCGAGACCTTTGGAGTCACATATCTGTGTTGAAAAGCATCGTCCAATATAATAAGGTTGGTATCAGGCTTACGTTCCAAAATATTTTTAATGCCATTGCATCTATCAGCATCAACGGCAACAGTAATATCTCTAAACTTCTGTTTAATTTGAAAAGGCTCGTCGCCAATAAGCGAAGCAGTTGAATTGTCATCCGCAAGAATAAATCCCTTCGATTTGCGTTTATAACCTCTGCTTAGTAGAGCAACATTATAACTCTCTTTGAGCATACGAATAAAATATTCCGAATGAGGAGTCTTTCCCGACCCCCCGGCGCAAATATTACCTATGGAGATAATAGGAATATCGAAACTCTCCGATTTAAGAACTTTCCAATCAAAAAGTTTATTTCTTAGCCATACCCCAAACTTATAAAGAGGTAAAAAAGGATATAAAATGTATCTCTTGCTCATTAATCAGTATCCCCTCAAAACAATCCATTAATAAATATATGATGGGAAATAACCCCAAAAACTACTATAGGTAGGTTCTATTAGCCTTTAATAAAACACAAAATTAAACTTTTTCTTTAATAAAAAGCAATAAGAACAATGTAAAAATAGATAAAAAGCGAGATAAAAAAGAATAAAAATGCCGACATCGACACAAAAAGCAGAAAAAGGAAGAGGGAAGTTAAAGAAAAAAAGAGTCGAAAAACACCTTTGAAACGAAATCTCCAAAAATTGGTCAAAAAAAGCGTAAAAAAGATGAAAAAATATTCCCCTGATAATTAGGGTATTTACAGAAAAAGTAAATTTTTTTTGAAAAATAGTTGCTAAAAAATTTGGTGGGAAAGGAAAAGTGTAGTACTTTTGCATCCGCTTTCGGGAACGAACTGAGAGCAACAACAAAAAGAGATCATTGAATATTTGAAAAAGACAAAGTAGTACGAGACGAG
>JAFYRT010000031.1 GCA_017546805.1 Muribaculaceae bacterium
ACTCCATCGTTACAATCAATTTTGAATTCGTTCACATACGTTTGTATGCTCGCTCTTTCAAAATCTCAGTAACTTGTATTTTACCCCTTCTAACAAACCTTTTCTCCTCACCCCCAACCCCTCTCCGGTAGAGAGGGGAGTATAAAGGTTCTATTGGTCTAATAAGTCTAATTGGTCTAATAAAATCTATCCTAAAAAAAATATACCTCTCAATTAATTGTAAATCAAAGATTTACCCCCCCCTCGATGGCAGGTGTTGTATGTTATCAAAAATTAACCTTACTTTGCATAAAGTATTCTTTAATAACTCCAATAAAAATATTAAAACATAAAATAAAACCAATATGAAGCACGCAACATTAAAACATCTGATGTTGATGTTAGTGGCATTCATCCCGATACCGTGGCTATCAGTTCACGCAACAGACTATATGAATGTCTATCTAACATCGCAAGGCACATTTCAGTCAATAAATATTGACGAAATAGACAAAATCACTTTCCCATCGGAAGATGAAGTAAATATTGTTATCTCTGGAGTGGCAACCCCAATGGCAATAGATAATATCGAGGTAATAACCTTCGGTAATACCGATATAACAGCCATAGAGGATAGTGAAGCTGAAGTTTCGGAAATAGAGATAATCTATTACGCAGGCGAAGTACGCATAACATCACCCGAAGCAATAAACCTTGTACAACTCTACAATATGCAAGGCGTGTTGGTGCAAACACAATCACCCAATACACAAATAACTACACTTGACGTCAGCAGTTACCCCAACGGAATATACATAGTAGCAGTACAATCAAACGTAAAAACAGAGAGTAAGAAGATTATAAAATAGTTGAGGAACATTCGTTCCTCGAACCCGCTATCGTTCGGCATAATTTAATAAACTAAACTATGCTCTCACTTAATCGCGGCTTTGTTAGTTTTTAGTTGTACGGTACTTTGTACCTTAGTTTTTAGCAAATAAAGACTCTAACAACTAACAACTACCCGAAGGGCGGCAGAGTTTTGCGATGCCGACAACAAACAACTCAAAAAAAAGAAAGATGAAAACAAAATTAATAACATTGCTAATAGCAATAACAGCCATAGTAGGCAGTGCATCAGCACAAGAGTATGACAGAGTAATAGAACTCTATAAAGGAGGAGAGGTAATTCAAAAATATAAACTCCCCGAAGTAGATAGTATAAAATTCAATAAAGAATATAAATATGCAGTATCAGCAACAATATCTCCGGCAAATTCAGGAACAGTTGCAATAAATGGCACAGAGGGTAAGCAATATATATCAGCAGGAGAGACAGCAACATTTGTAGCTACTCCAAAAAGTGGTTATCAATTTAAGAATTGGAGTATAAGCGGTATAGTAATAGGTACAGCACAAAGTTATACGACAACAATAAGTGCAGATTTAACCCTTACTGCTAATTTTGAAGAACAAACCATTCCAGTTGACCCATATAACGGACACGAATATGTAGACCTTGGTTTGCCAAGTGGAATAAAATGGGCAACTTGTAACGTGGGAGCAACAACTCCCGAAGGTTACGGAGATTACTTTGCATGGGGAGAAACCTCGCCAAAAACAACATATAATTGGAGTACCTACAAATACTGTAATGGTTCATCTACTACAATGACCAAATATTGTACAGATTCATATTATGGCATAGTAGATAATAAAACCACACTTGAACTCACAGATGATGCAGCTCATGTAAATTGGGGCGGTGCTTGGCGAATGCCGACATTAACAGAGCAAGAGGAATTACTTAACACCTCAAACTGCGCCTGGACATGGACAACTCAAAACGGAGTAAAGGGATATAAAGTAACAAGTAAAGTAAACGGCAACTCCATTTTTCTTCCTGCTGCGGGCTATCGCATCGGCGGCAATCTCGACTATGCGGGCAGTTACGGCGAATACTGGTCTAGTTCGCTCTACACTAGCGGCAGCTACTACGCCTACGGCGTGTACTCCAGTTCTAGCTACGTAGGTTGGGGCAACGACTACCGTTTCTACGGGCGATCTGTGCGTGCGGTGTGCGAGTAAATCTCCTCACCCCCAACCCCTCTCCAGTAGAGAGGGGAGTATAAAGGTTCTATTAGGCTAATTAGACTAATTAGTCTAATTAGTCTAATAATCCACATTTCTATTTACTTCCGCTTGAGCAAAGCGAAACTACTTAATAGCCGCGGGTTTACTCCCCCCCCCAAGGTGTCGTATATTTAGTGTAGTGCAATCAGTAGAAATAAAAATAAAATAGGACAACGAATAATTTTCGCTGTCCTATTTCTTTGATAATCTGTTGTATTAACTATTTCACAATAACTTTTTCTGTTTTAACAAGTTTGTTATTTTCAAAAATAGAAACAAGGTATAATCCTTTCTCTGAGATATTTATTTTAGAGCAGTTATCTTTTGCTATAGTTTCGCAAATAGCTTTTCCCATAAAGTCAAATACTTTAATTGTTGCGTTTTCTACTGCACCATTGATAATAATTTCGTTACCAGAAACATATATATTGCAGTTGTCAACCTCTTGCTCTTCTACACCTAATGGGTATGTGAATGGAGCTGTTTTTATATATTTTACTCCATCTATCTCAGCTATTTCTCCGTATATAGGAGTAATATTGTCTTGCCCAATATTTACAGATGTTCCATTGGCATTTTCCCAAAGTAAATTTTTGTCATTAACTTTAAGGGTGTATATTACTATCTCTTCAGCATCTTTTATATTATCTCCATCACCCATTATCACGACAACAGGATTCCCAGTTTGTGTTGAAAAATTGTTCCATGTAAATGTTGTTTCAGATAGTTTTCCTGAACTAGACCAAGTAATAAGAGAATTTTCGTGGGCTGTAGCAACAGGAGTGAACATATTTGCAATATCTTCGTTTGTAAGAGTAGCTTTTCCATTCCATCCATCAAGCAGACCTACTTGCATCCAGCCTTTTGCCATACTTGCATTGTTGCTATAAATAGTTTTTATGTTAGCAACACGTTTGTTTAGGTTTGAGATAACCATGCTTCCGCTAAGCTCAATTGGTTGAGCGCTGCTTCCGTTAAGAACCACAACATCAAATGCAGGCATATTGAATGTTATTGTTTGATCGATATTGATGCTTTGTCCTGTTATTCCTGCGTATTGAGTTTGATTTTTAAAGGCATCTGTCAAAGTTATTTCTCCTGTTATGTATGAAGGGATATCCAATGCTTGGCGTAATGTTGTGGTGAATGTTTTAGATGTTGAGTTAGGGTTACGTAGAGTAAGAGTAGATTTTTTCTCGTTCCATGAAGCCCAACCATAAACGTTTGCTTTGCTTCCATCCCAAGGATTACCACCTACCCAGTGGACGTCGGCAAGAACATCTTCGTTCTCTCTATGCCATTTAATACACTCTGCCAAAGCCTCCCAAAGTTCTCCGTCGTTACCTATTGTGCTCATCAAATCGTTATCGACGTAAAGTTCAATAAGTCCCGAACCGCAACCAAATGCGCAGTGCATTTCACGGATAATACCTTTTGCTGTGGCATCTGAGTCGTTGCGAGGCATTGCTGCAGGAGGACCATATTTTGTAACAATCAATCCGTGAGTCATAAGAGAGTTGATTGGACATATTGGCGAAGCAGTAGGGAAGTTTTTGTAAACCATGTAGTCGCGATAAGTAATCCACTTCTCGCGGTTGTCTCCTTGGTTTCCTATATTATCCCAGTCTCCGTCTTGACGCCAAACAGCATCAGCATATTGGAACCAGAAGGGTGATGACCATGTTCCTACAGTACAGTTAAAGAATAGGTCGTAACGAATTTCGCGAAGGGCAGTCAAAACTTTTAAAATACCCTCAGCATCCTCTTCGTTTTTAGGACCTGTAGCATTACTAATATCACTGATACCGTCAAATTTAAAGTAACGGAAGTCATAGTTGTTTACCATATTAGAACAGCTTCCAACAAAACCGTTAAAGTATTCGGGGTTAGATAACTCAAAGTTATCAATCTTATTAGCGTGATTGTTATTCCAGTAAGTAAGACGTTGTTGTTTTGAAGAACCATATCCTCCAACAGGGCCTAACCAAGCACCAATACCTGTACCCATTGAAGTGGCAATACTATTTAAAGTAGAGAATCCATTTGGGAAACCAATATGGAAATCCCACAATGAGTTGAATTCGTCCCAACCATCATCCCAAACAAAAGCATCAATACCTACGCCATGTTTGTCGAATAGATTTGTTTTCCATGCGTTAAGAACAGGAGTACATTTCTCCTCTGTCATCCTATTTAAGGGGTTTGAATCGTTGTTGCGGTCAATGTTAAGTTCGTACCACGAGTTATAGTGAATAAACGAACGGTATGCTACTGCACGTTCTCTCTCATGGTAAGCAAGGAACGAGCGACGAAGTTGTCCTTCAGCTACAAGACCAACAACACTTCCAATTTTCCAAGTTTCTCCTGCGTTAATAGTGGTGTTTCTACTCCAGCGACCTGTAATATTATTACCACCTGCTGTTGCTAAACTTACCGAAGGCCCTGAAATTGTTATAGTTCCCGAACTATTAATCTCTTCAGTTTTTGTTTCGCCAAAGAAGCGTAGAGTATATGTACCTGCCGAAGGAACCGATACAGTATATGTGTTTTTATTAGCAGCATCACCGGTGTAGCCAATATGATAATCTTTGGCAACAACACTACCGCTTTCGTTGACAATATCAACACCTGTGAGGTTCATTCTGTGGAAACCAGTAGAGTATTGGAATTTTACGCTAAGGCTACCAGATGAAGATATATTAACTTTACCCTCAGTTGATACAATCTGGCTTGAGTTAAAACCTAAAGATGTAATGCCTGAAGGAACACTTGAAGGAGTCCCCCAGCTTTCAGGAGTCCAAGATGTGAGACTAAAGTTGTTAGGACCACTTTCGCTACCCACGCTGTTAATACCCAATGGGTTTTCGATACCTGCAAATATTTTGTTTGATGCAAGGGGTGCACCACGAACAGTACCCTTTACATCAACCACATCAGCATCAGCAGTTAGGTTGTATAGCATAGGGGTAATGTCTTTCATTGAAGTATTACTGTTTGCAGTAATATCCAATTCTGTTCTAATGTAGTGAGAGCCATCGCGAAGAACAGCTCTCCACACAAAGTTAAGAGAAGAATATGAATACTTAACGGTCAAAACCTTACCGTTGTATCTCTCTGAAGCCTTATCAGAATTAGGATTTGCAGTTAAATTAGATATAACGGGAGAAGAAGTCATTGTCATATCCGATGCCTTAACCACAGTTCCATTGCCTAATGTGATTTTGAAAGGTTCACTACCAGGTGCAAGTTGTAATTCTTCGCATCCGTTAAAGAATAAATCACCATTAGTTAAGACGTATTCAACCGAAAGAAGATTGTTATACAAAGTCCAACTATTAGTAGCTGAAGAGGTTTGTGCAGTTCCTGGTTGGTCCAAAGATGGAAATTTAACAGAAGCGGCATAAGTAAACTGCGTGCAACAAATAAGTAAAAACAGTGTTGCAAAACGTCTGAAATTTTTCATAGAAATAGTATTTGTATATTTATAATTATTTTAATATCAGTAATTAAAATAGATTGGATTGAAGATATGGATAATCCACAATTTATTGCCAATACTATATTAGTTATATGTAAAAAGATATTATCTGTTGTAAAGATATAAAAAAATAATGGAATAAAGTTTTCTTAATTAACTTTTAAAATAAATAATGTATATGGTTATGAGGAGAAGTACATTTAGAATACTATTCTATCTTAAACGAAATGCACAGAAAAAAAATGGACTTGTACCTGTGATGTGTCGTGTTACCATAAATGGAGAAATATCGCAATTTAGTTGCAAGTTCATGGTTCAAGAGAAACTATGGGATACAAATCTTGGCAGAATGTCCGGAAGGAGTATTGTTGCTCAAGAGTCAAACGCTATACTTGATAAGATAAGAATAGGATTAAGCAGGGTTTATTACGATATTATTGAAAAAGGAGGTAGTGCAACAGCCGAAAAGGTGAAAAATATATTTTGTGGATTAGAACAATCCAATAAAACATTGCTTTCGGTATTTAATCAGCATAATGAAAATTATTCAAGGCAGGTAGGTAAGATAAAGAGCCAGCGTAGCTATTGGAAATATTGTACCGTATATAATCACCTTAAGGATTTCGTTAAATATTCCTATAATGAGGATGATATATTATTAGATGAACTAACTCCTGCATTTATCTCAAACTTTGAGCTTTTTTTGCGAGTTCAAAAAGGACATTGCACAAACACAGTGTGGTCATATATGATGCCATTTCGTAGAATAATAAATATTGCAGTGGATAATGGCTGGTTGCAAAATAATCCGTTTAATAATTATCGCATCTCTAAAGAGAATACCCAAAGAGGGTATCTTACAAAAGATGAAATTACGATGTTAATAAATGGAGAGTTCAGGAAAAAGAGTTATGAATTAATAAGAGACCTTTTCATTTTTTGTTGTTTTAGTGGTTTAAGTTGGAGAGATATGTATAATCTTACTACGGACAATCTCAAAATATCTTTCGATGGACATTTATGGATTACAACATATAGACAAAAGACAGGAATCGAAACTGATATACGTTTACTTGAAACCGCTAAACATATCATAGAAAAATATAAAGGAGTTGCAGAGGGTAATAAGTTGTTGCCTGTTCCGTGCTATGCAAATTGCAGACATGGAATAAAAAATATTGCAAAGTTGTGTGGAATTAGAAAGAATATTTGTTGGCATCAAAGCAGGCATTCGTATGCCACAACAATATGTTTGTCAAATGGAGTACCTATTGAAACTCTCTCAAAATTAATGGGACATACAAGCATACGAACAACTCAAATATATGCAAAGATTGTAGCACAGAAGGTAAGTGATGATGTTGAGAATTTGTCAAAAAAGATAGAACAGATGGAATCTTTTATATGCAATGCTATATAAATGGGTTAAAGCATAGGAAGATAAGTCATAAAAGTATTCAAATCGTTACCTGTGCAGTAAAACATCTTTGACAGAAGTTGTAAATCAGATAAATATTATAGCGCAGATTATCTTTACAACAGATAATAACTATTTTGGAGAAAAAAAGTTTGTGGAAAATTTTTGTAATTCAATGAAAAATAGTACTTTTGCACGCCGATTATATCCAAAATAGAGAGAAAATGACGCAAACGCAGTTTCAAGTGTGTTCGGAAATGGTGTTTGTGTCGGAATTTAAATGTTTAATAATTAAAAAGATACAAAGTGGATACATTAAGTTACAAGACCGTATCTGTTGGTAAAACAGCTGCTCAAAAAGAGTGGGTTATCGTTGACGCTACAGATCAAGTTTTGGGCCGTTTAGCTTCAAAAGTGGCTAAAATTTTGAGAGGTAAATATAAACCTTGTTTTACTCCCAACGCAGATTGTGGAGACAATGTAATTATTATCAACGCTGATAAAGTAAAACTTACAGGAAACAAATGGAGCGATAAAATCTATTTGACTTACACTGGATATCCTGGTGGTCAAAGAGAGATTACACCTGCAAAACTTATGCAAAAAGGTGAGTCAAAATTGTTCTTGAAAGTTATTAAAGGTATGTTGCCAAAAAACAGACTTGGAGCACAACTTCTTCGTAACGTATACGTTTATGCAGGAAGCGAGCATCCTCACGCTGCACAACAACCAAAAACAATTGATATAAACACTCTTAAATAAGCATAATCATAATGGAAACAGTTAACGCATTAGGAAGACGTAAAGCTGCTGTAGCACGTGTTTTTGTAAAAGAGGGTAATGGTGTAATCACAATCAACAAAAAAGACCTTGCACAATATTTCCCATTGGAGATTATGCAATATGTTGTAAAACAACCTCTAATCAAATTAGGAGTTACAGAGAAATACGATATTAAAGTAAATCTTAACGGTGGTGGTTTTAAAGGACAAGCTGAGGCATTGCGTTTGGCAATTGCTCGTGCTCTTGTTAAAATCAACCCAGAGGACAAACCTGCTTTGAAATCAGAAGGATTTATGACTCGCGACCCACGTGTTGTTGAGCGTAAAAAACCAGGACGTCCCAAAGCAAGAAAGAGATTCCAATTCAGCAAACGTTAATATTTGCGGCTTAAGAATCTTATACGGACGTTTAGTATCCAAATTACAAGGACTCTTTTGTTTGGTAGGAAATAAAGAGGTAGGCGTAGAGAATATTTGAAAATTTAATTTCTAATTTCTCATTAACAAACATACGTTTGTTGATTTTGCTCTCGCTCGGCATTGCTCAAACAAGTTTGGCACTGCTCTCACTTAATAGCAAAATTCCTAATTCCTAATTAAAAAAACAAAGATTACCTTGTAATTGAATTAGTAGAATGTAAACGAATAAATAAAAAAGAAAACAATGTCACTAACAACATTTGAACAATTACTAGAGGCTGGAGTACACTTCGGTCACTTAACTCGTAAATGGAACCCCGCAATGCGTTCATATATCTTTATGGAGCGTAACGGAATTCACATTATCGACCTTAACAAAACAGTAGTAAAAATAGATGAGGCAGCTGCTGCTTTGAAACAAATCGCGAAATCAGGTAAAAAAATCCTTTTTGTTTCAACTAAAAAACAAGCTAAACAAGTAGTAGCAGACAAAGCAACTGAGGTTGGAATGCCATACGTAATCGAGCGCTGGCCCGGTGGTATGTTGACAAACTTCCCAACTATCCGTAAAGCTATCAAAAAGATGAACTCTATTGACAAAATGATCAAAGACGGAACTTTTGATAATCTTTCAAAACGTGAGAAACTTCAAGTATCTCGTCAACGTGCAAAATTGGAGAAAAACTTGGGTAGCATCGTTGATTTGACTCGTCTTCCAGCTGCACTTTTCGTTGTAGACGTAATGAAAGAGCACATTGCAGTTGCAGAGGCTAACCGTTTGGGTATACCTGTATTTGCTATGGTTGATACAAACTCAGATCCTTCAAATGTAGATTACGTAATCCCAGCAAACGATGACGCTTCAAAATCAATTGAGGCTGTATTGGGTGCACTTTGTGGAGCAATCACAGAGGGTCTTGAGGAGCGTAAAATAGAGAAAGCAGATTCTGAGGCTGCTGAAGCACAAGCAGAGGAGGGAGCAGAGGAGAAAAAAACTCGTAAAACTCGCGCACGTATCCGCCGCGAAGAAGAGGCTCCTGTAGCAGAACCTAAAGCAGAGACAGAAGAGTAATTGTTAAACATATATTTAAATAAATAAGAATATGGCTGTTTCAATTCAAGATATTACAAAGCTTCGTAAAATGACAGGTGCAGGTATGATCGACTGTAAAAACGCACTTGCAGAAGCTGAAGGTGATTTTGATAAAGCAATTGAGCTAATCCGTAAACGTGGTCAAGCAATCGTTGCAAAACGTGAGGATCGCGATGCTTCAGAAGGTTGCGTATTGGCAGCAGCAAAAGACGGATTTGCAGCAATCGTAGCATTGAAATGCGAAACTGACTTCGTTGCAACAAACGCAGATTTCGTAGCTCTAACTCAAACAATCCTTGATAAAGCAATGGAGGTTCGTCCTGCTGACGTTGACGCTCTTCTTGCAATCGAGGTTGAGGGACGTACAATTTCTGACCTAATCACTGACCGCAGTGGTGTAACAGGTGAGAAAATGGAAATGGGAGGTTATGTATTCCTAGACGGAGCAGCAACTATCTCATACATCCACCCAGGAAACCGTTTGGCTACAATCGTAGCATTCAACAAAGAGTTGGAGTATCAAGTAGCTCGCGACGTAGCTATGCAAGTTGCAGCTATGAACCCAATCGCAGTAACTCGCGACGAGTTCCCAGCTGACGTAGTAGCTAAAGAGTTCGAGATTGCTAAAGAGAAAGCTCGTGAAGAGGGTAAACCTGAAGCAATGCTTGAGAAAATCGCTCAAGGTCGTATCAATAAATTCTACCAAGAGAACTCATTGTTGGAGCAAGCTTTCGTAAAAGAGAGCAAAATGTCAATCAAAGAGTACTTGGCATCAAACGATAAAGATTTGACTGCAACAGCATTCAAACGCTTTACTCTAAATGCAGAATAATTGACAATAAATATAGACCTAAAGAGAGACTTCGAAAGAGTCTCTCTTTTTTTGTCTCAATTTGAGGCGTTAAATGGTTTTGCAATTGACGAAATTATAATAAATTTGACTCCGATACGTTTTAAAAAAAAGAGACAGTAAATATTTTTGCTATGCATAATATATATCATAAACGTCAAAAATTCAAAATAGCATTCTTTGTAGTGTCGCTATTGTTGGTATCCGCATTTTTATATGTATCAGACAAACTTGTGCAAGATCTCTCAAAAGAGGAGTTGAACAAAATGGAGATATGGGCAGAGGCAACACGCTTGGCGGCAAGTGATACCAATACCGATTTGGGTTTGATTCTAAAGATTTTACAGAGCAATTCATCTATTCCTGTGATAATCGTGGATGAAGATGAAAAGGTTATGGGAAGTGCGAATCTGGCAAGTAAAGACTCTCTCTTTCTCGATAAAAAATATCGAGATTTTAAAGAGATGGGTAATATGATAGAGATTCCCATTGACGAACAGACAATGCAATATCTCTACTACGACGATTCCGTTTTGTTGAAATATCTGGCACTCTTTCCGTATGTGCAGTTGGGTGTAATGATATTCTTTTTGCTTATATCATATATAGCATTGATGAATAGTAAGAGGGCAGAGCAAAATCAGGTATGGGTAGGATTGTCAAAAGAGACAGCACACCAATTGGGAACACCTATCTCGTCATTGATGGCTTGGGTAGAGGTTTTGAAAATGAACGATATAGACAAAGAACTTCTTGCTGATATGGAGAAAGATGTTACGCGCCTATCTGTGATAGCCGAAAGATTCTCAAAAATAGGGTCCTCGCCCGAGTTGGTATCGTCGGATATCTCGCAAGTTGTTAAGAGTGCTGCGGAGTATATGCGACGACGCGCATCAAGCAAAGTAAAATTCGAAACAGAGATAGCGCAAATAACAGAGCCTGTCAAAATGTGTGTTCCGTTAATGGAGTGGGTGATAGAGAACCTTTGTAAAAATGCCATAGATGCAATGTCCGGAGCAGGAACATTGAAGGTTGAATTGATGCAAGAGGAGGATATGTGTTATATTGACATAACAGATACAGGAAAGGGAATAGCGCGAAAAAACTTCAATACAGTTTTCCGACCCGGATATACCACCAAAGAGCGAGGTTGGGGGTTGGGATTAGCACTTGTTAAGCGAATCGTGGAGGAGTATCATGGCGGAAGAGTCTATGTAAAAGAGAGCGAATTGGGAAAAGGAACGACATTTAGAGTAGAATTGCATACTTTATAAGTAAAAAATATAGATAAAACATAAAAAAATAGAGTTTTATCTCAATCAATTTTGTTAAAGGAATTTTTTTTATTACCTTTGCATCGCTTTTTGGCACGTTTATACACTATATGGCAAAAATAGAATCATACAAAATAGAGTTAAAAGGTTTATCAGATGGCATTTACGAGTATGATTTCCATCTTGATGATGATTTTTTTGCTACAGTAGAGGATGCCGAAGTCGCAAAAGGAGATGTAGGAGTACATCTTACAATAAAAAAAATTGAAGGAAATTTTGATTTTAAATTTCTCTTAAACGGAGTTGTGAAAGTCCAATGCGACAGATGCTTGGACGAGATGGATTGCCAAATTGAGGCTGAAAATGGATTTACTGTAAAATACGGTAAAGAGAACAGCGACGAAGGAGATAAATTGGTAATAACAGAAGATTGCAACGAAATAGACCTATCTTGGTATCTATATGAGTTTGTTGCACTTGAAATACCAATAACACACGCACACCCCGAAGGAGAATGTAACAGCGAAATGGAACAGCTTTTGCAACAATACAGCGGAGCAAAAGAGGTAGAAGACGGAGAACCCGTTGATTCGCGTTGGAGTGAATTAAAGAAATTAATAGATAATAACTAAAATAATTAAATAAAAATGGCACATCCTAAACGAAAACAATCAAAGACCAGAACAGCAAAACGTCGTACTCACGATAAAGCTGTAGCCCCCACATTGGCAGTATGTCCTAACTGTGGTGCATGGCACGTATATCACACAGTATGCAACGAGTGCGGTTACTATCGCGGAAAAGTTGCTATTGAGAAAGAAGCCGTTTAATGCTTCCATAGCTTAGTGATAAGCCGTGGCGACACAAAAAATTTAAAGCCTTAAGGGTTTTATTAACTCTTAGGGCATTTTTTTCACAATTATACGAACCACTCATGAAAAAAATAAATACAGCAATTACCGGAGTAGCAGCTTATGTCCCCGAAGATAAGCTGACTAATGAGGATTTAACCAAAATGGTTGATACTACCGATGAGTGGATATATTCCCGAGTTGGAATAAAAGAGCGTCGTATCCTAAAAGGCGAGAATTTAGGCTCATCTTACATGGGATCGAAAGCTGTTGATTTGTTGCTCGAGAAAACAGGAACAACAACCGACGAGGTGGAGGTTATAATTTGTGCTACGTCAAACCCGGATTACCGTTTCCCTGCAACGGCAGCGGTTATAGCAGACCGTTCAGGAGTAAAAAACTGTTTTGCCTACGATATCCAAGCGGCATGTACAGGATTTATTGTTGCACTACAAATCGGTAAAGCCTACATCAATGCAGGATTATACAAAAAAGTGGTAGTGGTATGTGCAGAAAAGATGTCTGCATCAGTAAACTATCAAGACCGTGCTACATGTCCATTGTTTGGAGATGCAGCAGCGGCTGTTTTACTTGAGCCTACATATGAAGATGTAGGAGTGGTAGATACTCTTTTGCATACCGATGGAGACGGAATTCCATATTTGTTGATGAAAGCAGGAGGTTCGGTGCAGCCCATAACCTATGGAGCAATAGACCGAGGAGAACACTTTCTGTATCAAGAGGGAAGAACCGTATATAAATATGCGGTATCAAACATGATTGACGTATATAAACAGATAATGATTCGTAACCAACTTACAAACGATTCGGTAAATTGGTTTATACCACATCAAGCAAATGCTCGAATAATAGAGGCAGTAGGTTCTCGTTTGGGAATAGCTTCAGAGAAGATAATAATGAATATTGAGAACTTCGGAAACACAAGTTCTGCCACAATACCCTTGTGTATAGCACAATGGGAAGATAAATTTAAAAAAGGCGACAACATATTATTGACAGCCTTTGGAGCAGGATTTACATGGGGCTCAACATACATAAAATGGGCTTACGACGCTAAAAAATAAGAAATCAAAAATTGCATAAAACGTTGAAAATTGTAGCTTCCCCAACTTCTATAAAAGAAAAGTAGGAGAATGGAAGTTCAAAATCAACCTTTTGTGCAATTTTTTTTATAAATTTGGAAAAGAATAAAAGAGAGAAGTCGTGACTGAGAATAAACAACACAAAGCAGGATTTGTAAATATTGTTGGAAATCCCAATGTAGGAAAGTCGACACTAATGAACTCGCTTGTAGGGGAGCGCATATCAATTATCACATCCAAGGCACAAACAACGCGTCACAGGATAATGGGAATAGTAAACACACCCGATATGCAGATTGTCTATTCCGACACTCCCGGAGTGTTAGCACCCAAGTACAAATTGCAAGAGGCAATGCTCGACTTCTCAAAATCTGCATTAGTCGATGCAGATGTGTTGCTCTATGTAACCGATGTGGTTGAAACACCCGATAAAAATCCCGATTTTGTGGCGCGAGTTGCCAAAGAACAAAACGTAATATTGATAATCAACAAGATAGATCTATTGAAAAATCAATCCGATTTAGAGGGAATAGTAGAAAAATGGAGAGCCATACTTCCAAATGCAGAGGTAATACCCATATCGGCATCATTGAAGTTCAATGTAGACTATCTGTTAAAACGCATACAGGAGATGTTGCCACCATCGCCACCATTCTTTGAAAAAGATGCATTGACCGATCGTCCTGCACGCTTTTTCGTAACAGAGATAATACGCGAGAAAATACTTTTGACATACGACAAAGAGATACCCTATTCGGTAGAGGCAGTAGTTGAGAAATTCGACGAGAGCGAAAACACAATCCATATAATGGCAGTAGTCTATGTCGAGCGCGACTCACAAAAAGGAATAATAATAGGAAAAGGCGGAAGCGCACTTAAACGCGTAGGAATGTTGGCGCGAAAAGATATAGAGACATTCTTCGGCAAAAAAGTCTTTCTCGAACTCTATGTAAAAGTTGAGAGAGATTGGAGAAATAAATTGAATAAATTAAAAAACTTCGGATATTCACAAGAATAGTTATGGGAAATTTAGTAGCAATAGTCGGACGCCCCAATGTGGGAAAATCAACCATATTCAATAGACTGACAAACACACGTAGAGCCATCGTAAACGAGGAGGCAGGAACAACACGCGATCGTCAATACGGAAAAGTAGAGTGGTGTGGAAATGAATTTTCAGTAATCGATACAGGAGGATGGGTAGTAAACTCTGACGATATATTCGAGGATGAAATCAACAAACAGGTATCAATAGCCATAGAGGAGGCAGACGTACTATTGTTTGTTGTTGATGCCATGACAGGAGTAACCGATCTTGACGATAAAGTAGCGTCAATACTACGTCGTACAACAAAACCTGTAATCGTGGTGGCAAACAAAATAGATAGCAACGAGTGGCAATACACATCGGCACAATTCTATTCATTCGGATTGGGCGATCCATTCTCTGTGTCGGCAGTAAACGGATCAGGAACAGGAGACCTGCTTGACGCAATAATCTCTAAATTCACAAAAAAAGAGGAGGAGAAAATCGAAGAAGAGGTACCACGTATTGCAGTAGTTGGACGTCCCAATGCAGGAAAATCGTCAATCATAAACGCCTTTATTGGAGAAGATCGTAACATTGTAACCGACATTGCGGGAACAACACGCGATTCAATACATACACGTTACACAAAATTCGGATTCGACTTCTATCTTGTCGATACAGCAGGTATTCGTAAAAAAGGAAAAGTAACAGAAGACATAGAGTATTATTCTGTAATTCGTTCAATACGTGCCATAGAAGACTCAGACGTATGTGTTTTGATGATTGATGCAACACGTGGAATCGAGGGGCAAGATATGAATATCTTCTCGCTAATCCAAAAAAACAAAAAAGGATTGGTGGTATGTGTAAACAAATGGGACTTGGTAGAGGATAAGAGCCAAAAGGCAATCAAAGCATTCGAGGAGGCAATCCGCAACCGCTTTGCTCCATTTACCGATTTCCCAATCATCTTTACATCGGCACTGACAAAACAACGTATCTTCAAAGTTTTGGAGTGTGCATCGGAGGTGTACCAAAATCGTCGTCAATTAATACCAACAGCACGTCTAAACGAAGAGATACTTGCTGCAATTGAGGCATATCCACCACCAGCACACAAAGGTAAATATGTTAAAATTAAATATATTACACAGCTTAAAGGCTCATATGTACCAACATTTATATTCTTCTGTAACCTACCACAATGGGTAAAAGAACCATATAAACGTTATCTCGAAAATCAAATCCGTCAACGTTGGAATTTTTCGGGAAGTCCTGTGAATATATTTATGCGCCAGAAGTAGGAAAGTTGTTAGTTTTTAGTTGTTAGCTATATGCAGCTAAAATTTACACGAACTTTTAAGGATAGTAAGGGGAACAGAAATGTTCCTCTTTTTTTGTATGCTCTGAAAGACCGGGTTGAGCGAAGCGAAACCACTTAATAACCGTGGGTTTTTAAACCCGTGGTTTCTGTGTTTCTCAACTCGGCGCCTGTAAGGACGGGAAGTATAGAAGTTGGTTTTTATTTGAACATATAATATGATTGTGTGTTAAAATACAAATGGTTGGTATTTTATAAAAAAAATTATTGGTGTCCGATAAAAATCAAAACATAAAAATAAAGGAGTCTCAATCGCAGAATTAATGCGGTTGAGATTCTTATTTTAGAATTACAAGCCCCCTAATCAAAAAAGTGTCAGTTGTGGGGGTGGATTATTA
>JAFYRT010000032.1 GCA_017546805.1 Muribaculaceae bacterium
GCCCAGCGGCAAGGGGCGGGACCACCCGTCCCGACGAGCGACAAAGTTAGAACAACTTGAACCTATCTCCAAATTTAATGGCTAATTGTTGAGACATTATTGCCCAATTAGCAAGTGGCATCGTCCATTTCTTGCGTATATTGCGATAGGCAAGATAAACAATTTTTTCAAGGGCTGTATCCGATGGGAATACGCCCTTGTTCTTTGTCACCTTGCGTATTTGGCGATGATAGCCTTCCACGGTATTTGTTGTGTAGATAAGTTTCCTTATGGCTGCTGTAAACTGGAAGTACTCTGTAAGTTTTTCCCAATTGTCCTGCCAAGATTTGATGACAATAGGATACTGCTCACCCCATTTAGCTTCTAGCTTGAGCAGTTCCGCTTCAGCTGCTTCCTTGCTTACCGCCTGATAGACAAGTTTCAAGTCTTTCATAAACTCCTTTTGATGCTTACTGCCGACATATTTGATAGAGTTACGTATCTGATGTACTATGCATAGTTGCACGATGGTGTCGGGAAAGACACTCTTGATAGCATCCGGGAAGCCTTTAAGACCATCAACACAAGCTATAAGTATATCTTGTACTCCACGGTTCTGAAGGTCAGTCAGGACACTCAACCAAAAGTTTGCACCCTCATTCTTTGATATGTACATACCGAGAAGTTCCTTGTGACCGTTGCGGTCGATACCAAGGACATTATATATAGCACGGGTAACGGCATAGCCACGTTCATCGGTCACCTTATAGTGTATGGCATCCATCCATACTATGGGGTAGACAGTGTCAAGAGTGCGGCATTTCCAGGCTTTTATCTCGGGCAATACGCGGTCAGTAATGGCACTGATAGTCTCGGCAGACACGCGGTTGCCGAGGTTCTCTTCCATCCAATCACTGATTTCACGGGTGCTGTTGCCCATAGCGTATAAACCGATGATACGGTCTGCAACACCCTCGGCTAGAATTGTCTCGCGTTTCTTTATAAACTGAGGCTCAAAGGTGGAATTACGGTCACGGGGAGTAGATACCGTCACTTCACCCATAGAGGTCTGAACCTGTTTCTGCATCTTACCATTACGACGATTGCCACTCTCGCGTTCCTCTTCGGTAAGATGGGCGTCCATCTCTCCTTCCAATGCTGCATTTAGAATACTCTCAAGCAAAGGAGCAAAAGCTCCGTCTTTACCTAATAAGGATTTGCCTGCTTTTAACTGTTCAAGGGCTTTAACCTTGATGCTCTCAAAATCAAATTCGCTCATAATAAAACTGTGTTAGCAAAGTTAATATTTATTTTTCCTTGCTGACACAGTTTAATTTACATTCTCGAGTAATTTACATTCTCTTCTATTCTTTTTATTCTCATAAACCAAGTATTTATGATATGAGTTTATAGCTCATCTTTTAAATACTTGGTTGTATATGTTGAGTGGTTTTTACATATCTCTTTAGGAGTTCCTGCACACAGGATTTTTCCTCCTCCTACTCCACCTTCAGGCCCCATATCAATAATATAATCTGCCGATTTTATTATATCAAGATTATGTTCTATTACCAATATGGTATTTCCCTTATCGGCAAGTTTATTCAATACATTAAGTAACACTCTGATATCTTCAAAGTGCAATCCTGTTGTTGGTTCATCTAATAGATATAGAGTATTTCCTGTATCTTTTTTAGATAATTCAAATGCCAACTTCACCCTCTGACTCTCTCCTCCTGAAAGTGTGGTTGATGGCTGACCCAATTTTATATAGCCTAAACCAACATCCTGAAGCACCTTTATTTTATTTAGAATAGCTGGCACATTTTCAAAGAATTCAACAGCTCGGTTTATTGTCATATCCAATACGTCTGCTATTGATTTCCCCTTATATCGAACCTCTAATGTCTCGCTATTGTAACGTTTTCCATGACATACATCACACATTACCATAACATCGGGCAAGAAATTCATTTCTATGCTCTTATATCCATTTCCTCCACAAGCCTCACATCTTCCTCCTGATATATTAAACGAGAAACGTCCCGATTTATATCCTCGTATTTTTGATTCGGGTAACTCTGTAAATAGGTTTCTGATATCAGAGAATACATTTGTATATGTTGCAGGATTTGAACGTGGAGTACGTCCTAACGGAGATTGATCGATAGTTACAAGCTTATCTATATTCTCAAGTCCTTCAAGTCTTTCATAGGGCAATGCTTTTTTTAAAGAGCGATATAATTGAGAACTTATTATAGGCTGTAATGTAGAGTTTATTAACGAGGATTTTCCACTTCCTGATACACCTGTCATACAGATAAATTTCCCTAATGGTAGCTCCAAATCTACGTTTTTAAGATTATTTCCTGTTGCTCCTATTAATTTTATGCTCTTACCATTTCCTTCTCGATACTTTTTGGGAGGCTCAATTTTTCGCGTTTCGTTCAAATATTCAGCAGTTATTGTATTTGAACGCAACATCTCTTCAGGTGTTCCTGCAAATACGACATCCCCTCCTTTACGCCCGGCGCCAGGTCCTAAATCTATTATGTAATCAGCAGCAAGCATCATGTCTTTATCATGCTCAACCACTATTACCGTATTGCCTATGTCTCGCAACTTCTTTAATGAATCAATTAGTTTTACATTATCTCTCTGATGCAAACCTATGCTTGGTTCATCTAAAATATATAGCACATTAACAAGACGTGTTCCGATTTGTGTCGCCAACCTGATTCGTTGACTCTCGCCTCCCGATAAAGAGACCGATGTTCTGTTTAAGCTCAAATATGACAATCCTACATCTATCAAAAATTTCAAACGAGTCTTTATCTCTTTAATAATCTCTGTTGATATTGATTTTTGCTTTTCAGTCAAATGTATTTCAACATCTGATAGCCATTGATATAGTGTGCTGATATCCATATTTGCCAACTCGGCAATATTCTTATCTGCAATTCTATAATGCAGCGCTTCCTTATTCAACCTCATGCCATTACACTCGCCACATTGTACAACAGAAACATATTGTCCTGCCCACTTTTGCGCCTGAGATGAAGCATCGGTAGAGTTTTGCATCTCTATATATTTTACCAAGCCTTCATATGGAGTAAAGAAGCTTGATGAAGAGCCTAATACATGGTCTTTTATTATTAAACGTTCTGTTGTTCCATTTAATATTTCGTCTAACGCTTCATCAGGGATGTCTTTTATTGGTGTTTTTAAAGAAACTCCATATTTGTCACATATCGCCTCTATTTGCCAAAACACTAAACTGTTTTTATACTTACCTAACGGTTCTATTCCTCCTTGATGAATAGATAGAGAAGTATCGGGTATTATCTTATCTTTATCAATAATATTTACATATCCCAATCCTTTACAACAGGGACATGCTCCATTAGGCGAGTTAAAAGAAAAGTTATGAGGTGCAGGTTCGGAATATGAAAGTCCTGTCTTTGGATCCATTAACATTCTACTATAATGGCTAACCTCTTGACTATCCATATCGAGAATCATTACCAAACCCTCTCCTCGTTTCATTGCGTTACGCAAACTCTCTCTTAAACGACGCTCATCTGACGATGATACACGCAATCTATCAACAACAAGTTCTATGCTGTGATTTTTATATCTATCGAGTTTCAACCCTGGAAGTATCTCCCTGACCTCGCCATCGATTCTCACATAGAGATATCCCTTTTTTCTGACCTGTTCAAAAAGTTCCTTATAGTGACCTTTTCTATTTCGAACCAATGGAGCAAGAATTGTTATCTTTTTATCGGCATATTTTTCTAATACCAATGAGATTATTTGATCCTCTCCATATTTTACCATCTTTTCGCCCGATAAATACGAGTATGCCTCTCCTGCTCGAGCAAAGAGTAATCGCATAAAGTCATACACTTCGGTTGTTGTTCCTACAGTCGATCTGGGATTTTTATTTGTTGTTTTTTGTTCTATTGCAATAACAGGTGACAATCCTGTTATTTTATCCACATCGGGGCGTTCCAATGCTCCCAGAAAGTTACGAGCATAGGATGAAAATGTTTCAATATAGCGACGTTGCCCTTCAGCATATATTGTATCAAAGGCCAATGAAGATTTACCACTTCCGCTTAAGCCTGTGATAACAGTCAAACTATTGCGAGGTATCACAACATCTACGTTTTTCAGATTGTTTACACGCGAACCTACTACTTCTATATAACCTTTTGACATAATAATATACTAATTAATCAATAACCCATCTTCTATCATAAACCTCTTGAGGATTTGTGCTATAAAAGAGATCGTCAATATATGGGATTAATATTATGTATGAGCCACCTTCTTGTATGGGTAATTTACGAGAACGCAACCATAAATTAAAATCTTTAAGTTGAGAAAACGAAATACCATTATCCATCGCAAATTGAGACAAATCAGATATAGTATTAGTTACCTCAATCTCTTTAAATCTCATTTGCGGGTATAGCTGTGATGAACGTATGGCAAATCCGTAATGCACAGGATTTTCCATTATCATTTTTATCGCCATTAACCGAAACATATAACGCGATGTTTCATCGTTCAACCACAAATCAATTGCATGACTCTGTAATTGACGTGTCATCTCTGTTGATATTCTGTTTTGCCCTGCATTATATGATGCGGCAGCTGTTATCCAACTTCCGTATTTTTCGTATGCTTTTTTTAAATACTTACAAGCAACTCGTGTTGATTTTATGATATTGTATCGTTCATCAACATTGTCATTTATTTCCAATCCATATTCTTTAGCTGTTGCAGGCATAATTTGCCACATACCCACTGCCTTTGCCGGAGATTGTGCCCTTGGATTTAAAGAACTCTCTATTACTGCCAAATAAATAAAATCGTCGGGAAGCCCCATCTCCTCTATTATCGGCTTTAGTATAGGAAAATATCTGTTTGCTCTTTTTATCACCATTAGCGTGTTGGTATGTCCGTAACAAAAAGAGACCATCTCTCTATCGAAACGTTCACGCATATCATATCTATCTAACATTATCTTCTCTCCTCCCCACTCTACATATTGCGGGATGTATGGAGATGCCGAAATTGCATTAATCTGAGCTATGCCATTTTGAGAATATATGTTTATAGTTGATATTAAAGCAATTAATAGCAATAATATATATCTATTCATCATAAGTATCTTTACCTCTTAAGATGTTTATATGACCTTTTAATTTATAATCTTGTCCATCAGAACCTCTTGCCTGAATCACATAAAAATATACTCCAGAAGGAACATATTTACCACCATACTTACCATTCCAACCTATTGATGGGTCGTTGAACTCGAACATTTTAACTCCCCATCTGTCAAATATGGCACATTTGAATTCAACAATGGATTTATACGCAACCTTCCATTCATCATTTACCCCTGGTGACACCCCCGGTGAAAAGACATTTGGTGCATCAATATATGACTCACTTACATTAATGGTGAATGTAATATCCTTACTACATGTTGCGTTCTCGGAATGTAACCTCACGTACGTTGTCCCTGCATCTTTAAATGTATATTCAAGAGTTTGGTCAAGATATGTTGCATATATTATTGGCGATTCATCGTCGGGACCTATTGCACTCTTAAAAAACTGCCAACAGAAATAGTTATCTTCATTCACATAAGCTTCAAATACCATATCAATAGGAGCTGAACCCCCATAGGAACCAGCCTCATTATCAACCTCAATCTCGTTTGTTGCCTCCCTCTCCGATTGAGTCACTACAGCTTCCATAAATATGGCTTGAGGTACGAATTCTTCGTCTGTTGAGGTCTCTATTGCTTTCCCGTTCCATACTGTTGGGATGTTGTCTACTATTGTTATTATGGTTTTCTCATATGGCGAATCAAACACCATTTTATCATCAACAGAAGGTATTACCAGTAACTCTTTTTCAACTGAAGTTTCGGGTTGTTGTTCATCTTCATTCCACTCCCATGTATAGAATTTAACCTTTCGCGGAATTGAAAATATCTGACCTCGTGTAGAATGGTATGGTATTGTTATTCCTTCTCCATAAATTCTTGCATTTTCACACATATTTGAATAAGAGTAATCGCTCTCAAGTGAAGTTACTGTCCTATGTGACGATACCCAAAAACTATATACAGAAGAACCCTGCTCTATAACATAGCCACAATCATTTTTACCTCCTGTATAGGTCAAACTTTTTCCTTGTTGGATAGCTACGGGAATATACTCTTTTTGAGAACTTCCATACTCTCCAAAACTATAAAGTTTTATGGGTTCACTGCTATCTGAAGTAAAATTTAAAGATAGAGGAACATCTGCCTGAACCACATAACAACCCAAATTCAAACCTGTTTTTGTAACATCAGGCTCATATTTATATGATTTACCTCCATTTACGACCAAAGTAGGCTGCGAAAAAACAGCAATTGAGAAGAGAAACGTATATGCTATAAATATTAATTTTTTCATTGAAAACATATTGCGTGTAATTTATACGCGAAGATACAATTTTAAATAGTAATTTTATTGAATAACGGAATAATATTTTAAGCATTGTATATAATTAAGGGAAAAGTGGGTATATTTGTAATATAACTTTTTATGTATAGCAAAAACAACACTTAAAATATAGTTATATTTGACAAACAAATAGATAGTTAAACCTCTACAAGTTGCATTAATAAGGTTTTTTTCATAACTTCGCACTCTGTAATTTTATTTACAAACAATAATATAGTATTATGAAACTATTTGGCAAAATATCAGTAATTACCATATTTATTCTATTTATAAGCATTAATTCATTCGGAACCAATGATTATAAGAGAACAACCATAAATGGAACTGAATGTTATATATACAACGTTCAGCCTGGTGAGGGTTTTTACAGCATCAGCAAAAAATTTGCAACTACTCGCGATGAAATTGTAAAATTTAATCCTGAAGCTAAAAACGGATTAAACAAAGGTCAACAACTTTATATTCCGATATCAAACAAAGCTGAAGGAAATGATGGTATTACTGTGGAAGAGCCCATAAGACATATTGTTAAACAGGGAGAAAGCCTATATGGAATATCAAAACAGTATAACATATCAATAAATGAAATTAAAAATCTCAATAAACTTAATTCAAATTCTATAAAGGTTGGACAAGTTTTAACAGTTGGCAGTTCTAAAACAAAAAAACAAGAGAGTGAGCCAGAAATAAAAGAAAACCCTGTTAAGGATTTACCTCAGCAACAAGAAGAAGAGATATTCACTAAAACTGAAGACGAAGAGATAAATACAACTCCTGAAAACAAAGTAGTTATTGACGGAGTAACATACAACACGGAAAAATATGTTGTTAAAAGAAGAGAGACTCTTTATAGTATATCTCAAAAATTCAATACAACGGTTGATGCAATTATTGCATGTAATCCCAATATAAAGAGCTTAATGAAAGACGATATTTTAAACATTCCAATGACAAGGGAAGTTTTAAATGTTGTAGATGAATATGAGGCTGAAAATGAACATATAATAATAAACAATGATAGTTCTAACGAGACATCTTCGAAAGAGATAAACATTGCCGTTATATTGCCATTCAAATTAAGTTCATCAGGAAACCAATCTCATTACACCGACTACTACAAAGGTTTGCTATTGGCATTAGATAGCTTAAAGAACAACGGATTAAAAGCCAATGTATATACATTCGACACAAACGGCGATACAGAGAATCTAAATGAGATTCTACAAAAACCTGAAATGCAACATATAGATATAATCTTTGGCTCTGACAAAAATGAAGAGATAAAGCTATTGGGTGAGTTTGCAAAAAGAAATAAGATATATCTTGTAAATTCGTTTTCTGTTAAAAACAGAGAGTATGAAAATAATCCATATATAATACAAGGACATATACCAAGTTCTATTTTCTTTGATGCAGCATGCAAACACTTGATTGATATAACTGCATATAAAGAGATTATATTCTTAATTGATAATCAAGAGAAGAACGACAAACAGGAGTTTGTTGATGCAATATGTGAAGAGTTGAAACTTATTGGTAAAGAATATAAAAAATTCTCATTTAACGATATTACCGACTACGAAGTACTTAACGAGACAATAAATAATAATTCGGATATTATCTTTATTGCATCTTCTTCTACAAAAAGCGGAGTGGCAAAGACATGCGCAATTGCCACCAGAATCAAAGATAGCAATCCAAACGTAAACGTATCTATTTTCGGGTATCCTGAATGGCAGACATATATTAAGGATTATATGGAAACTTTCCATTCTTTAAACACCACCATTTTTACCCGTTTTTATGCTCAACCCACAAAGGCTAATTGGAAAAACTTTAATAAGGATTTTAAATATTGGTTTGGAGGAGAAAAGAGTGGTATACTCCCTACTCCCAATATATTAGGTTATGATACCGGAATATATCTAATAAACGGTTTACTAAGACATAGCAATAATTTTGAACAATATTTAGAGACTATTGAGTCACAAAGTATCCAAACAGATTTCTCATTTAACAGAATATCTGATGAAGGTGGTTTGGTAAACAAAAACCTATACTTTGTCACATTTACTCCTGAATACAAAATCGTTAAAGAAAAAGTTAAATAATGAAACGTTTATATACTCTTTTAACCATCTTATTATTTACCTCGTCACTCTCTTATGCTCAAAAAAAGATTGACAAAGAATTGTGGCTTGGAGCAAAAGGAGGTATAACATTTTCACAACTATCTATTGCCCCAAACATTAAACAATCTATGGAAATGGGGGTATTAGGTGGTGTATCCATGAAATATATTGAAGAACGTTTCTTTGGTCTTATTTTAGAGCTAAATTATGCTCAAAAAGGTTGGAAAGAGAAATTTGAAGAGAACGACGCCGCATATCAATACAGTAGAACTCTCAACTATATTGAGCTTCCTTTTTTAGCACATGTATACTTCGGCAAGAAGAGTTTTAGATTCTTTGTAAATCTTGGCCCACAAATAGGTGTGTGTATTGGCGAGGATACAAAATCAAACTTTGATTTAAATGCAATTCCCAAGTTTTCGGTTAACAGAGAGACTACTCACTATAATATGAGTGTTGATAAACCTTTTGATTATGGATTAACTGGAGGATTGGGTTGCGAAGTAAGAATAAAAAACCGCCACTCTATCATATTGGAGGGACGTTATTATTTCGGTCTTGGAGATATTTTCAACAACAAAAGCGCCGATTACTTCTCGGTATCGTCAAACCAATCGATACTTGCATCTATCTCTTATATGTATAACATCAAAGGGAGAAAAAAATAGCTTATTTCAATAAGCAATAAACAGTAGATACTCCCCCTTCGCTTTTATTGAAAAGCTGTCTGAAGTGCATCTATTTAGAGTCCCTTGCCACAAAGATGTGAAATCGTAAATAGGATATTTAAGGCCTTCTGAGGAGAATGATTTAGCATTTACATTAAATATAGACAGTTGTTTTCCTTCGGCAGATGACATTGTAATTTCATCTTTACATGGAATAAAGATTCCATAGTCGGTATAGCATCTCACATCAACTCCCTTTCGCTTATAATCGACCAAAAGTGAGATATTTCCTATTGTATGATCTTCTCGTTTACCTGTTGCTCCGACTATTGCAATATTTTTATACCCTTTTGATATCAAAAAATCAATTGCTTTAGTTTGGTCATTTGTCTCTTGGTCGGGTACAAAAAAGATTATATCAGAAAAGCGGGCTCTGTTCTCAGCGCATATTGAATCTCCATCACCAATAATAGCATTAGGAACAAAGCCTTTTTCGATATAGGTATCAGCTCCTCCATCACAGCATACTACATATTCACTACTATGTAATATCTGTAGAGGCAATTGATGCGATGGATAATCACCATTTGCCAAAATTACAGCCTCTATATTATCTATGAAATCACTCATGAAGGAATTGTTTTTAATTATTCTGCATTATTTTCCTCCATTTAATGTAACCAAATACAGCAATAACTGCATATATAGCATACAATACTGAGGTATAATACAAATCTTTATATAGATATAATCCTACACTTACAACATCTACAACTATCCAAACCAACCATTGTTCAACATATTTACGAGCCAAAAGCCACATTGCTATTATGCTCACTGATGTTGTAAATGAGTCCAACCAAGGAACATCGCTATTTGTATAGGTCGCAAGTATCCATGTTATTAGTAATTGCAAAGGCAAATATACTGCAACTAATCTTAGCCATAGTTTTTTGGGCAAATGAGATATCTTCAATACTTCACCTCTATTACTCTCTCCTTTTACCGAAAAGAGCCTGAATCCATACTTCCATGCCAACCAACCATATATAGCTATAAGCAAATAGTATATATTTATAGCAAAATCGGCATAAAGGCCTGCAACATAAAAGATATATAAATATATTGCAGGCATTATTATACTCACCAACCATAGATATATATTTGCCTTGTATTCAAGCCATAAATATATTATACCTACAATTGTTCCTACTATTTCAATATACTGTTCCACTTATATTTCAAGTTGCACTTTTAGACATCCCTACCCTTTTATGTTAGGTTCTTCCAATCCGTACGATTTTGATTTATCTTCTCTCTTCAACCAAAGAGCAAAAAGCATTGCGACTACTCCCAATGAAGCAAATATTATCATTGGCATTGTATAATCGTACTTTATTTTATCATCGGTTACAGATGAAACTATGCAGTATTTTTCAAGAATCCAACCTATCAAAAGAGGGAATCCCATAAGTCCCCAATTCTGTACCCAAAATATTAGAGAATAAGCTGTTCCCAACTCTTTTTCGTTGATTATTTTAGGAACTGAAGGCCACATTGCTGAAGGAACAAGCGAAAATGCTGCTCCTAAAACAAACATTAATATCAATGCAAATATCCAATTATTGAATAGAGGCATTGCAAATAGAGCATGAACAACCACAAGCAACAACGAGCCAAAAATCATTATTGATGCACCATAACCTTTTCTGTCATACATCATTCCAAACAGAGGGGTAAGCACCATTGTTCCAAAAGGCAACACCGATGGTATTATTCCTGCCAACGAAGGCTCTACATTGTATTTATGCACCATTAAGTCTGAAGCATATTTCAAGAATGGAAATACAGCCGAGTAGAAGAATACACAGATAATGGCAATTAACCAAAACCCTTTGTTTGCAACAACATTCTTAACGTCAGAAAGTTTAAACTTCTCTTCATCTCCATCTTCATTGACTGCTCCGTTTGTCTGTTTATCAAGTTTTTTATCAAAGAAAGTATACCCTATAAAACCTACAAATCCTATACATAAGAATAGTAGACACATTAGAATTGGCATTGCTTGATTATAATCTACCAATTTACCATTCTCCATTACTCCAAAATATTCAGCAATAGGCATGGCAAACATAAGTGCCATAATAGTTCCTATACGAGCTATTGCAACCTGCAATCCCAACGCAAGAGCTATCTCTTTTCCCTTAAACCATTTTACAATGATTTTGGTAACAGTAATGTTCATTATTTCGCAACCAACTCCAAATATTGCAAATCCCAATGATGCATAAAATATCTGGCTGTTTATTCCAAATACTTCGACCGACGAAGGAAGATCATTTATTGCAAAATACTTTATGGCTGCACCAACCATCATCAATAAAGCCGATGTTAATCCTGTAAAACGGATTCCCAATTTATCAAGTATCAATCCGCCAAAAATAATCATCAACAAAAACACATTCAAGTATCCGTATGCTCCTGAAAATATTCCGTAATCAGTACTACTCCAATTCAATTCACTTTCTAAAACCTCTTTCATTGGAGCCATTATATCAGTGAGAATATAACCACACATCATTGTGAATGATACTATTATCATTACACCCCACCTAACTGAGGCTTTATCGCTTAATTTTTGCATATCAAATATCTGATTTATAATATGATGAATTTATTTTTATCTCTTTTCAAACAACATTACGTTCTCAACATGGTGTGTATGAGGAAACATATCAACAGGTTGAACTTTTGTTATTTTATATGCACTCTCCAACATTGCTGCATCGCGAGCCTGTGTTGCAGGATTACAGCTTACATACACAATTTTATCGGGTGCAGCCGCAAGAATTACGTTAACAACATCTTCGTGCATACCGGCTCTTGGAGGGTCTGTTATTATAACATCGGGACGACCGTTTTTCTCCACAAACTCATTGGTCAAAATATCCTTCATATCTCCTGCCAAGAAGTATGTATTTTCAATGTTGTTCAATTTTGAATTTACCTTTGCATCCTCAATAGCCTCAGGCACATACTCTATACCGATAACTTTCTTTGCTTTCTTTGCTACAAAGTTTGCTATTGTACCTGTTCCGGTATAAAGGTCATATACAAATTCATCTCCTGAAAGTGCCGCAAAATCTCTTACAACACTATACAATCTATATGCTTGTTCTGAGTTTGTTTGATAGAACGACTTCGGTCCAACTTTAAATTGCAACTCCTCCATCTGTTCAATAATATGATCTTTACCCCTCCATGTCTTAATTGGTAAATCACTAATAATATCGTTACATTTTTGATTTACAACATACATCAACGATGTTATTTGTGGGAATGAAGATGCTACATGTTGCATCATTTTTGAGATTTTTTCGTTATCGTCAGTTGCAAAAATAACAATAAGCATTATCTCTCCTGTTGAAGACGTACGAACAATCATTCCACGCATATCTCCTGTTTGCGCTCTCAAATCAAAAAACGAATATCCGTTTTCTATAGCATACTCTCTGATAGAAAGACGTATTTCGTTTGAAATATCATCTTGCAAGAAACACTCCTTAATATCGAGAACTTTATCAAACATACCTGGTATGTGGAAGCCAAGAGCATCGCGACATGTAAACTCTTGTTGAGAATCCAACTCCTCTTTAGTTAACCACGAGCGATTTGAGAAAGTATATTCCAACTTGTTTCTGTAGTAGTATTGCTTTTCAGAACCCAATATTGGAGATATCTCTGGTAGTTGAACTTTTCCTATACGAGTAAGGTTATCAATTACTTGTTGTTGTTTATACTCAATTTGTTTTGAGTAATCCAAATGTTGCCATTTGCATCCTCCACACACTCCAAAATGGCGACATTTTGGTTCAACTCTGAATGGAGAATACTCTTTTATTCCAACTACCTTACCTTCGGCATAACTATTTTTTCTACGTGTTAGTTGAATATCTGCCACATCGCCAGGAGCAGCATAGGGAATAAACACTACTAAATCATTCACTCTCGCAACAGCCTTACCCTCTGCTGCAACACCCTTTATTTCAACACCCTCAATTAAGGGTAATTCTCTCTTTTTACGTGCCAATTTAAATTAAGTTTTATATTAAATTATTACCTGTTTTGTCTCTAAAAAAACCTTTCAAAGTTACATATAATTAGCCGAATTACAGCCATAAAATATTTTTTTTATTTTTTTTATCATTTAGCCCATATTCCTCTTGCAAAATCAGACAGATATTATTACTTTTGTAGTTGGTTTGAGATAGAACTAATTACTTAATTTTATTATATATTAACTAAACACATCTTAAAGAATGAAGAGAGTTTATACCTTTGGTAACGGACAAGCAGAAGGCCGTGCCGATATGAAAAATCTTCTTGGAGGTAAAGGTGCGAACCTTGCAGAGATGAACTTAATTGGAGTTCCTGTTCCTCCTGGTTTTACCATCACAACTGAAGTTTGTACTACTTACACAAAAGAGGGCAAAGAGGCAGTTGTTGCAATGATTAAAGAAGAGGTTGAGAATGCAATCGCTTATGTTGAGAGTCTAATGGGAACTAAATTCGGTGATCCTAAGAACCCACTATTGGTGTCAGTTCGTTCAGGAGCAAGAGTTTCAATGCCCGGTATGATGGATACAGTACTTAACCTTGGTATTACTGAAGAGGTTGCTGAAGGTATCGCTGAGAAATCAGGCAATCCTCGTTTTGCATGGGACTCATACCGTCGTTTCGTACAAATGTACGGAGACGTTGTTCTTGGAATGAAACCCAAAAGCAAAACAGACATCGATCCATTCGAGGAAGTAATGGACAAAGTTAAAGAGGCTAAAGGAGTAAAATTAGATACTGAACTTGACGTTGAAGATCTTAAAGAGTTGGTAAAACTTTTCAAGAGCGCAGTTAAAGAGAGGACAGGTAAAGATTTCCCCGACAATCCTTGGGAGCAACTTTGGGGTGCTATCTGTGCAGTATTTGACAGCTGGATGAACGAGCGTGCTATCTACTACCGCCGTATGAACCAAATTCCTGAAGAATGGGGAACTGCTGTTAACGTACAAGCAATGGTATTCGGTAACATGGGTGAAACATCTGCTACAGGTGTTGCGTTTACTCGCGACGCTGCTACAGGTGAGGACATCTTCAATGGAGAGTACCTAATCAACGCACAAGGTGAGGACGTTGTTGCAGGTATCCGTACTCCTCAACAAATCACTCTTGAGGGTTCACGCCGTTGGGCAAAACTTCAAGGAATCAGCGAGGAAGAGCGTGCTGCTAAATATCCTTCACTTGAAGAGGCTATGCCTGTATGTGCTAAAGACCTTATTGAGACTCAACAAAAATTGGAAGATTACTTTACAGATATGCAAGACCTTGAGTTTACTATCCAAGATGGTAAATTGTGGTTGTTACAAACTCGTAACGGTAAACGTACAGGTGCTGCCATGGTAAAAATTGCTATGGACATGCTTCGCGATGGACAAATCGACGAAAAAACTGTATTGAAACGTATGGAGCCTCAAAAACTTGATGAGTTGCTACACCCAATCTTTGACAAAGTAGCTCTTAAAGAGGCACAAGTAATGGCAAAAGGTCTTCCTGCATCTCCAGGTGCTGCATCTGGTCAAATCGTATTCTTCGCTGACGACGCAGAGGCTTGGGCAGAGAAACGTAAAAAAGTTATCCTTGTTCGTATCGAGACTTCTCCAGAGGACCTTCGCGGTATGAACGTAGCACAAGGTATCCTTACAGCTCGCGGTGGTATGACATCTCACGCTGCCGTAGTTGCTCGTGGTATGGGTAAATGCTGTGTATCTGGTGCAGGAGAAATTATTATCGACTACAAAGCTCGTACAATTGAGATGAGCGGTAAAGTATACAAAGAGGGTGATTGGATTTCATTGAACGGATCTACAGGTGAAGTTTACGACGGTCAAGTAAGAACTGTTGAAGCTGACTTGAGCGGAGACTTCGGTGCTATCATGGATATCGCTGAGAAATTCACTCAAATGGATGTTCGTACAAACGCTGATACTCCTCGCGATGCTGAGGTTGCTCGTAAATTCGGTGCAAAAGGTATCGGTCTTTGCCGTACAGAGCACATGTTCTTCGAGGGAGATCGTATCAAAGCTATGCGTGAGATGATTCTTTCTAAAGACGAAGAGGGACGTCGCGAAGCACTTAAAAAACTTCTTCCAATGCAACGTCAAGACTTCTACGGAATCTTCAAAGCAATGGATGGATTTGGTGTTACTATCCGTCTACTCGATCCTCCTCTACACGAATTCGTACCTCATCAATTAGCAACTCAAAAAGAGCTTGCAGAAGAGATGGGATTGACTATCGAAGAGGTTAAAAATGCAGTTGATGCTCTAGCAGAGTTCAACCCAATGCTTGGACACCGTGGTTGCCGTCTTGGATGTACTTATCCTGAGATTACAGAGATGCAAGCTCGCGCTATCATCGAGGCTGCTATGGACGCACAAGCAGAAGGTACAGTTGTAACTCCTGAGATTATGGTTCCTCTTGTAGGTTCTTTGAACGAGCTTAAAATGCAAGCTGAGGTTATCACAGCTACAGCAGAGCAAGTATTTGCAGAGCGCGGAGCAAAAGTTGACTATAAGATCGGTACTATGATTGAGGTTCCTCGCGCAGCTCTTACAGCTGACGAGATTGCTAAAGTTGCAGACTTCTTCTCATTCGGTACTAACGACCTTACTCAAATGACATTCGGATTCTCTCGCGACGATGCTGGAAAATTCTTGAAAGTTTACCAAGAGAAAGGTATCTTGAAAAACGATCCATTCCAAATCTTAGACCAAGAGGGTGTTGGACAACTTGTTAAGATGGGTACTGAAAAAGGACGTTCAACTAAGAGCCACTTGAAAGTTGGTATCTGTGGTGAGCACGGTGGTGAGCCTTCATCAGTTAAATTCTGTGCTTCACTTGGTATGAACTATGTAAGCTGTAGCCCATTCCGCGTGCCTATCGCTCGCGTAGCGGCGGCTCAAGCTGCAGTTGAGAAATAATAAACTCAAACTACAATAAACGCTAAGAGGTCGGTTTTCAACCGACCTCTTTTTTTATGCAAGTGGATATATAATTAAGAAAAAGAAAAACCGAAATTCAGATACAATAAATATCTAAATCTCGGTTTATGAAAGAACTATATTTATTCTAATTTTTTAAGGCATACAAACTACACGAAATCCTATTTTATTGTTAGTACAGGATGATATTTCATAGGCTCTATAAGTTGCTCTACATTTTGGAGCATTATCGTTCCAACATCCACCTCTTAGTACTTTATAGTTTCCTACTTCACTTTTATATTCAGATTTATACTTCTTGATATATAAGATATAATTATCTACACACCATTCATATACGTTTCCACTCATATCATATAGACCTAATTTATTAGGTTTTTTCAAACCAACAGGATGAACCTCTCCTTCGCTATTTAAACTATACCATGCAACTTTATCTATATTAGATCCTCCACTATAACTTTTCGCAATTGTTTTTCCTTCAAGTGCGGCATATTCCCATTGTTCTTCTGTTGGTAATTGGTATTTTTTTCCTGTTAATTGGCTCAATTTTTCACAAAACAACACTGCATCATTCCAGCTAATATTGGTTATTGGGAAATCGCCACCCTCTTCTATTTTAATACCTCTATTCATTATTGCCTCCCATTGTTTTTGAGTAATCTCAAATGCAGCTATATAATATGGTTCCATATTTATTTCAGTAACAGGTCGCTCATCGCTATATCCTCCTTCCTCCGAAGTATTTCCCATTATAAACGGACCTCCTTTTACATAAACCATCTTCAAATTCAGATTTTTTATATCTTCAACATAATTTTTCATTCCTTTGGGTAAGGAATCAACATCCTCATACCTATTCTTTTTCGCATGGACACTTAATATGACAATTGAAGACAACATAAGTACAAAAAACAGAACATTTCTCATCGTTATTAAATTTTTATATTTCCCCTACTCTATTACAGATTTTCGGAATTCTCTGACAAAACAAAAAAGGTGTGTTTCTGATTCTCATACCTTATATATAGATATAGTCACAGAAACACACCTCCGAAAATGGGGTGCATCCACTTGTGCCTTTTCTCTGCGTATATTTTGAAAGTTTGGTCGTTTTCGGTTACGAGAAATCAGCGATGCCTAATATGTAAATTTAATCTTTATCTCCTTTTCTTTTTAATTAATAATTTTATTTTTTGACAATAAAAAAGGTGCATTCCTACGCTCATTCTAAGTAACCGAGGTACGACCAAGCACCTAAACGCATTAAAACAAGCAAAAGGAATACACCCCAAATGGGCATACTCTTGTAATGCTTATTCGTTTGCGTTTGCTTAATTTGGTCGTTTTCGGCTACGAACGAATAGCTGTATTTAGTATATAATACAAAAATAATATTTATTTTTTTAATATCACTTTCTTTAGATAAAAAAAAGGAGTCGCACTAATGTACGACTCCTAAATATCTGTCCCTTTTATAAGGCTTATTTTACATTTTTAAGCCACTCAGGCAGTTTTTTTCTTCCGACAAAATAGTAGAATATCAATCCTAACCAACTTGTCAAAAGCAAAAGAATAATTGCTAATAGTTTTGCTATACCGGCAAGTGGCATATTCCAAATCTCAACTATTGCCTTAACACATAGGACTACTCCTATAATATAAATGCGAACATTTTTCTCTCTTTTTATTAGAAGTTAAACTTTTTTATTTATACTCCAAGAGAAGATGCAACAGCTTTAATTTTACCCTCTGCCGCAGCATTTACAGCTTCATACTCTGCAGGTGAAGACAATATACCACGAACCTCAACATAGAACTTGATTTTTGGCTCTGTTCCTGAAGGACGTATTGATACTTTTGTTCCATCCTCAGTAAAGTATTGAATTACATTTGCTGTTGTTGGCATATCCAATACAAATGTTTCTCCTGCCAATATATCTGTTCCTTTTAATGTTGCAAAGTCTTTTATCAAAACAACTTTTGATCCTGCAATCTCTGAAATTGGATTAGCACGGAAGTTTTTCATCATTGCCTCAATCTCCTCTGCTCCACTCTTACCTTTACGGACAACTGAGATTCCTTTCTCTTTTGAGAATCCATATTTCACATAGATGTCTTGTAACATCTCGTATACTGTTTTTCCATTCTCTTTAGCCCATGCTGCAGCCTCTGCCATCATTGGAATTGCAGATACGGCATCTTTGTCACGAACGAAGTCCTCTACCAAGAATCCGTAGCTCTCTTCTCCTCCTCCAATGTAACGCTCTTTTCCTTCAAGCTCACGAATTACTGCTGCAATCCATTTGAATCCTGTGTAGCAATCGTAACATTTAATATTGTTTTTGTCTGCGATGGTTTTAATCAACTCGCTTGTTACAATTGTTTTTACAATAAACTCGTTTCCTTTTAATGTTCCCATCTCACGAGAACGAGTCATTATATAGTTCAATAGTAGGATTGCTATTTGGTTTCCGTTTATAAGTACAAACTCTCCTTTATCGTTTTTAACAGCTACTCCAAGGCGGTCTGCATCTGGGTCTGATGCCATGATAATATCTGCATCAACCTCTTTACCTTTTTCTATCGCCATGTTCAATGCAGCAGGCTCCTCTGGGTTTGGAGATGCTACTGTTGGGAAGTTTCCGTCTGGAATGTCTTGCTCTGGCACGTTAATGATATTTGTAAATCCAAATGCACGTAGTGCTGCAGGAACCAATTTAACTCCTGTTCCGTGTATTGGAGTATAAACAATTTTCATATCGCTGTTGCGTGCAACCAAGTCGGGAGATAGAGAAAGTTCTTTTATTTTATTTACATAGATATCGTCAATCTCTTGTCCGATTACCTCAATTAATTCGGGATTTCCTTGGAATTTGATATCCTCAATTCCTGCAACTTTGTTTACCTCAGCAATTGTGTTTTTGTCGTGTGGAGATATCATTTGTGCTCCATCGTTCCAATATGCTTTGTATCCGTTATACTCTTTTGGATTGTGAGATGCGGTCAAGATAATACCGCTTTGGCATCCCAATTCACGAATTGCAAATGACATCTCAGGTGTTGGGCGCAATGACTCAAATAAATATACTTTGATTCCGTTTGCAGAGAAGATATCAGCAGAAATTTCAGCAAATTTACGGCTGTTGTTACGGCTATCATGTCCGATTACCACTTTAATTTGTGGCAATTCTGCAAACTCTTTTTTTAGGTAATTTGAAAGACCTTGTGTTGCAGCACCTACGGTATAGATATTCATACGGTTGGTTCCTACACCCATGATTCCACGCAAACCTCCTGTTCCAAACTCCAAATCACGATAGAAAGCATCTATCAACTCTGTTTTGTCCTCTTGCTCTAAAAGTCTTTTCACTTCGGCACGAGTCTCAGCGTCGTAACCTTCGCCCATCCATACTTGAGCTCTCTCTGTTACTTGTTTTAATAATTCGTCGTTTTGCATATATTTATTTTTTTAAGTTGTCCAATCCACAAATTTAAACATTTAATTTATATTTTGTTCTTTTTTAGTTCATTTTTTTCTTCTCAAATTGCTTATTTACCAATTGAGCAACAGTTCTTAATAACATAGCACTCCTTTATATTCCCTCTTATTCCCACAATTATCTATTGCAGTGAAAGTTATAGAATAGTTATTCCCTGAAGAATATTTTTGAGTATTTATCTTATATCGGGCTATTTTATCTTTTATATCGTATGTAAACAATACAAATTCGCCGTCAATCTCTCCTCTGAAATATCGTAATCCACTCTCTAAATCTTTTACAGTAAAACGCAACTCCCCATTTATTATACCATGATACTTTATATGCGGTTTTTCTAAATCGGCTTTTACTACATATTGTCCAAAGTTTTGCACTTGTGTTGTAAGCCAACCCTCTTTATATGTTGATATATACTCTTTTGATACTTTACCTCTGTTTTTTCCTACACTGTTTATTGATGCAATATAGTATTTTGTCTTATCGGAAAGAGTATCTATATCTATCTTTATAGAGAGTCTGCACTTTTTATCTACTCCAAGATAATATGGCTCCATACTATGTATTTGTGAGTAATTACCTTTTAATATGGAGTCTGTTTTTATGTATTGAGGTGCATAATCATCATATAAGGCATATGCAGGAATTGTGAATTTGAATTGATCTTCATCAACTATATATGATTGATTATATGGAACTTTTTCACACTCTAATATTGGCAAATCGCTCCTCTCTCCCTCTATTTCAAAAACGCATTCATCTTTATTGCCATAATAATCAGCAACCTCATATCTAAATTTATATATTCGCTCCTCATCTATTGTTATAACTCCTCTATTCTTAACATCTTCCTCTTCATAGAAATTAAGGGTATTACCCTTTGCTATGTAACTTAACATAAAGAGGGAACGATTTTTTAACCACTCTTCACTATCTATATAACTGTTTATTTGGCGTCCTTTGTCAAACGATAGCGTATCAATATGAGATGAGTATATCAACTCGTCATCTTTATATAGCTTTACATAGTGTACTCCATATATATTGCTCATTCCATTCATATAGTCGAATGCCTTTAGTGCTAATATAATATCGCCCCACGCCTTTATCCTTGCAGATATTTTTTTATTGCCATTTTCTGTTGTTACACTCTTTATGGTCTTAGTATTGTTTGAGCTATTTACAACTCCATTATAAGGTATTATGGCTACTGCTTTTATCTGAGGCGAACGCGTATCTGTCACCTTGTCCTTTATATATGTCAGCGGTTCAATGGGATTTTCGGATTGTGTATCACGAATTTCGAAATGAAGATGTGGTCCTCCACTACTTCCTCTATTTCCTGTATATGCAACAATTTCCCCCTTCTCTACCTTTAATTCGTTTGGAGAGAATGTAAGATTAACTGCATAATATTCCAAGTTGTTTTGTTGTTCGGTAACTATTTTTTCTATTTTAGGAGCATATGCATTAAGGTGAGCATAGACACTTGTTACTCCGGAAGGATGCGTTATATATAGAGCATTTCCATATCCCCCTGCATCTACCGATATTCGAGAGACATAACCTGAATCAACAGCATGGACAGGAGTTCCGATTGAAGCTCTAAAGTCTAATCCTGAATGAAAATGGTTTGTTCTTAACTCTCCAAAATTTCCTGTTAGTTGTAAACTTCTGTTTAATGGAGGTAATTGTTGTGCTATACATATACAATTTACTGCGCATAATATCATAATTATGCACAGTAAATATATCTTTTGTTTTATCATATTTCTATATTGATTTTACCAACACTCAATATCGGGAGTGTCAAGTTCTTTTATCCTACTCTTTTTGAAAATAGGTACTACTATTCCCTCTTTGCGTTGAGCTTTGTAATCGGTTAAAAGGAGGTATGTGTATTTACCCAATTTCGTTATCGATAACATATTTATAAGTACTATAAATATCATAAACAAATCAGCCATCGCCCATACTACATCTAACGGAACGACTGCCCCTGCCATTACTATCAATATCATTAGTACTCTGAAAATATTTACCAAAAGGTTGTTGTCTTTTATAAATCGGATATTTGCTTCGCCATAATACGAGTTGCTGATACATGTACTAAATCCGAAGAAGAATACAATTATAGCAATAAAATGGTACGCCCAAGCCCCTGTTGTTGAGCTCAAAGCATATTGCGTCAGAGCTATTCCCTCTATATTTTCGGGGGCATCAGCTGCTCCTATGAATATCATAAACGCAGTACAGCTACATATTAGAAGAGTATCTACGAACACTCCCATTGCTTGTACAAATCCCTGATTCACTGGATGTTTAACATCTGCTGTTGCTGCAGCATTTGGTGCAGAACCCATACCTGCTTCGTTACTAAACAAGCCTCGTTTTACACCCATCATTATTGCTGCTCCAACTCCACCTGCCACAACCTGATTTATCCCAAAAGCAGAGTCGATAATCATTTTTAATATTGTTGGTATTTGATTAATGTTTGCCAACACTATACATAAAACCACCAATATATAGGCAAATGCCATTAAAGGAACCAACATAGAGGTAACTTTTGCCACTCGCCCTACTCCTCCAAAAATTGTCAATGCCATTAATACTCCTATTATTATGGCACTCCATAATGGAGCTACTCCGAATGCCTCTTCACTCGACAATGCAATTGTGTTTGATTGTACCGAACAAATTATAAAGCTAAATGTAAACACAGATAATATAGCAACTACAATTGCCCATGTTTTACTTTTTAACCCTTTGTTGATATAATAAGCAGGTCCTCCTATGAAAAAGTTTCCATCTTTCGATTTATAGAGCTGCGCAAGTGTTGACTCAACAAATGATGTTGCAGAGTTCAGTATTGCCATCATCCACATCCAGAATATTGCCCCGGGACCTCCCATTGTTATTGCTAATGCAACTCCTGCAAGATTTCCCACTCCTACTCTGCTTGCCAACGACATTAGAAATGCCTCGATAGATGATATCGTTCTATTTTCGCCCGACTGTTTTTGTGTAGTTCCTTTTAATGTTCGCAACATTTCAGGCAACATTGTTATTTGTACGGCTTTGGTTTTGATGGTAAACCATAAGGCCAATACCACCATAACCTCAACCATTAAGTAGTTCCACAAAAAGTCAATAACAGATGAAAATAGTTCCATTTTATTTTATCCTTTTAGTGCTTTTATTCGCTCTTCAATAGATTTGATTTTGCTCTCTGCATCGCTTTGTTTCTTACGCTCCAATTCCACTACTTTTTCAGGAGCATTAGCAACAAATCGTTCGTTTGAGAGTTTACCCATTACTGTTCGCAAGAAACCTTGTTGATATTTCAAATCCTCTTCAAGTTTCTTAAGTTCAGCCTCAACATCTATATTTCCCTCCATTGGCACAGCATACTCTGTTGTTCCTACCATAAAGGTTATTGATGTTGCCGCCTTCTCTGCAACAACTTCTATTGATGAAAGGTTTGCCAATTTAGCAATTATTGAATCTGCATATGAATTATGCTCTCCCAAAATTTGTAATGACAATTGATTTTTGTTTGGAATATTTTTTTGTAGACGTATTGTTCTTACTCCTGCTATTATATTTTTTGCAGACTCTATGTTTGCCACTACATCCTCGTTATATTCCTCTACTTTAGGCATTGGAGCAACCATTATTGATTCTCCCTCTTTACGCTCTGCTATATGTTGCCACAACTCTTCTGTGATAAATGGCATGAATGGGTGTAACAGACGCAATAACATATCAAAATACTCCAAAGTTTTTGCAAATGTTACTCCATCAATAGGCATTCCGTATGCAGGTTTTATCATCTCCAAATACCACGCTGAGAACTCATCCCAGAATAGTTTGTACACTGCCATCAAAGCCTCTGACAGACGATATTTGGTGAATAAATCTGCAACCTCTGCATTAACTTTCTTCAATTCAGAATCAAACCACTCTACTGCTATTTTAGCACTTTCAGGTTGTTCTATTGTATTGTCTACCTGCCATCCGTTTACAAGACGGAATGCATTCCAGATTTTGTTATTGAAGTTACGTCCTTGTTCACAAAGTGTATCGTCAAACAGAATGTCGTTTCCTGCAGGAGCAGACAACATCATTCCCATACGTACTCCATCAGCTCCGTATTTTTCAATCAAATCCAATGGATCTGGCGAGTTACCTAATGATTTAGACATCTTACGTCCAATCTTATCGCGTACAATTCCTGTGAAATATACATTTTTGAAAGGCATATCTCCCTTGTACTCATAGCCTGCCATAATCATACGAGCCACCCAGAAGAAGATAATATCAGGACCTGTTACCAAATCGGCAGTTGGATAGTAATAGTTTATCTCCTCATTGTCGGGATTGTTTATACCATCAAACAATGATATTGGCCACAACCATGATGAGAACCATGTATCAAGTGCATCATCGTCGTGTTTCAACTCTTCTTTGGTTATATTCTCATATCCGGGTAGAGCTTTTGCCAACTCCAATGCTTTGTCGATATTCTCTGCAACAACATATTTCTCCTCTTCTCCTTCGCCTGTTGGTAAGAAGTATGCCGGTATACGATGTCCCCACCATAATTGACGGCTGATACACCAGTCTTGAATATTCTCTAACCAATTTTGATATGTTGTTTTATATTTTGCAGGATAGAATTTCAACTCATCGTTCATTACAGGTGGTAATGCTATATCTGCAAAATGTTGCATTCTCAAGAACCATTGCATACACAAACGTGGTTCTACTGCTGTATCAGCATTTCTCTCTGAGTATCCAACTTTGTTATCATAATCCTCAACTTTCTCAAGCAATCCTGCCTCTTTCAAATCTATAGCAATTTGCTTGCGAACATCCATTCTATCCATTCCAACATACATTCCTGCTGCTTCGCTTAATGTTGCATCGGCATTGAATATGTCAATGGTTTCAAGATTGTGAGTTTTACCTAACATATAGTCGTTGGTATCGTGAGCAGGCGTAACTTTCAAACATCCTGTACCAAACTCTATTTCAACATAACGGTCCTCAATAACAGGAATTACTCTGTTTACCAAAGGTACAATCACGTTTTTACCTTTCAGCCATGAGTTTTTGGGGTCTTTAGGGTTTATACACATTGCTGTATCACCCATGATTGTCTCGGGACGAGTTGTTGCCACAACTGCATATCTGCGACCTTGCTCATCACGGTGTAGAATTTGATGTTTTACTGTTGCATCAAATGCATCTGTTGGAGCAAGAGTTACTGCATCGTTCTCCTCCCCATCTGTTGAACCCGCAGGCTCATCAACGTAATATCTTAAGTAATAAAGTTTACTCTTTTCGTCTTTATATATTACCTCCTCATTGCTGAGTGCTGTTTGAGCTTTTGGATCCCAATTGACCATTCTCAAACCACGATATATTAGACCTTTGTTATATAAATCTACAAATACCTTTATAACGCTCTCGCTACGTTTTTCGTCCATTGTAAAGGCTGTTCTATCCCAATCGCAACTTGCTCCCAATTTGCGAAGTTGCTTAAGAATTATACCTCCATGCTCATCTGTCCACTCCCAAGCGTGTTTCAAAAACTCTTCACGAGTTAGGTCACTCTTTTTGATTCCTTGCTCGGCTAATCTTTTTACAACTTTAGCTTCTGTTGCAATCGAAGCATGGTCTGTTCCGGGAACCCAACATGCATTTTTTCCATCCATTCTTGCACGACGTACCAATATGTCTTGAATGGTATTGTTTAGCATGTGTCCCATGTGCAATACTCCTGTTACGTTTGGTGGAGGTATTACTATTGTGTATGGCTCTCTTCCATCGGGTACAGATTTAAACAATTGATTGTTTAACCAATATTCATACCACTTTTTCTCTACTTCAGAGGGATCGTATTTTGATGCTATTTCCATAGTCTTATTTAAAAGCAATAAGGAGTTGAGTAAAAAAATTTTTATTCAACTCCAATATTAGAAATTATTTATAATATCTTTTACGCTGTTTTTAATCTTTCTTTAGAGACATCTCCTCATCAGCATTGCGGAAATATACTTCGCCTGCTTTATACTCCTCAGTTGCAATCAACGTTGGTTTTGGCATACGCTCATAGTATTTTGAAATCTCAATTTGCTCACGATTCTCAAATACCTCTTCCAATGAAGTGTCTTGAGCTGAAGATGCATAGTCTTGCAACTTTTTCTCCAAATCAGTTTTCATTTCGGCAGCAATTTGGTTTGCTCTTTTAGAGATAATTGCTACTGTTTCATAAATGTTTTCTGTGTCTTTACTCAACTCGATGATATCTCTTGTTACGGTTGAAGTAGGAACATTTGCTTTCTTGTAATCCATATCTTATTTATGTTAATCGTTTACGTATTTTTGTGCTGTCTTTAATATTCTATCCGCCTCTTTTAAATATTTCCCTTCAGGGAACTCATTTGTATAGTTGTAATATTCATCTATTACTCCTCTAAAACGTTCTTTCTTCTTTTCAAGTACACTTTGTTGTGCCTCTTGATAACGCGAACGTAATATGTACATTACCAAATCCTCCTTATATTTTGTATAAGGATAGTCCATTATGGCATTATTTGCTGTAATTATAGCCGATTGGTAATTGTTACCTCTATAATCGCCCAAATCATAATAGAGTTTTACTGTCAACAACTCTTTCTCTGCCAACTTCTCTTGAAGCTCGACAATCAGATTTTGAACCTCCTCTGCTTTATCGCTTTTAGGATAGTAATCAAGGAAATCCTTTAATTCGTCTATTGCCTTGTAAGTATCTGTCTGATCCAACTTTGGTTCAGGCGACGCTTTTGAATATCCTATTCCTGTGTAATATCGAGCCAACTCGGTATATTCTCCTCGAGGATAATTTCTGTAATACGCCTCAAAATATGCTCCTGAAGCTGTGTAGTCTTTTTGCATAAAGGCACTACGTGCCAATAGATACAAAGACTCCTCTGCTTTATCAGTTCCTTTATAGAGGGTTATTACATCTTTAAGTAAGTTGTATGTACGAGCATATTTACCTTGTTCAAAGTATATTTTTGCATACTCGTATCGCAATTCGTAATCGGTACTTTTTAACAATTTATTGTACTCGTTACAAGATGCAACCACAAAGCAAATTGCTACAACTGATAATATTTTTGCTATTTTAGACATAATTCGATGCAAATTTACAAAAAAATAGCCTAATTACGAAATGAGAAATGCGTTTTTGTGCATTTTTGTCGCTTATTTTGTTTCTAAATTATAAACAATACTTTTTTAATAGAGTTTTGCTTTTTGGTATATATCAATATTTGTATCTTTGTTGTTCAATTTTTTTATATGGATTTTATTCTCAAATCGGATTTTAAGCCTACAGGTGACCAACCGGAAGCTATTAAAGAGTTGGTTAATGGTATTGAACAGGGACTACCTGCTCAAACCTTGTTGGGTGTTACCGGTTCGGGTAAAACATTTACTATGGCCAATGTTATTGAGAGGGTAAAAAAGCCCACTCTGATATTAAGCCACAACAAGACTCTTGCAGCTCAGTTATATAACGAATTTAAGGGATTTTTCCCCGACAATGCTGTAGAGTATTTTGTATCGTATTACGACTATTATCAACCAGAGGCTTACATTCCAAGTTCTGACCTTTATATAGAAAAAGACCTTGCCATTAATGAAGAGATTGATAGATTGAGATTATCAACTACATCTGCTCTTCTTTCGGGAAGAAGAGATGTTGTTGTTGTATCATCAGTTTCATGCTTGTATGGTATTGGAAATCCTCAAGATTTCAATAGCAACCTACTACACATTAATTGTGGAGACAAAATGGAGCGCAACGACTTTTTGAGAATGCTGGTTGATGCTCTGTACTCTCGCAATGAAACCGAAGTTGTACGAGGCACATTTAGAGTAAAAGGTGATACGGTTGATATATATTTGGCATACGACAACATAATCTTGCGTGTCATGTTTTGGGGCGATGAAATTGACTCTATTGAGACAATTGATCCCATTTCGGGTAGTGTTACGGGGAACTTCTCATCCTTTAATATCTACCCCGCAAATCTTTTTGTCACATCAAAGGAGCGCATAGATAATGCCCTTGCACAAATTGATGTGGATTTAAGTAAGCAGGTGGTATTCTTTAATAGTGTTGGCAAAGAGGCTGAAGCAAAGAGAATATACGAACGAGTTTCGTACGATATGGAGATAATTAAGGAGATTGGATACTGCTCTGGAATTGAGAATTATTCAAGATATTTTGACGGCAGAGAAGAGGGTTCACGTCCTTTCTGTTTGCTTGATTATTTTCCAAAAGATTTTTTGCTTATCATTGATGAAAGTCATGTTACCGTTCCTCAAATAAGAGGCATGTACGGAGGCGACCACTCTCGTAAATTAAACTTGGTGGAATATGGATTCAGACTCCCTGCGGCTATTGATAACAGACCTCTTAAATTTAACGAGTTTGAGGCATTGACCCCTCAAACCATATACGTAAGTGCAACTCCTGCCGATTATGAGTTAGAAAAATCGGAAGGAGTTGTCATTGAACAGATTATCAGGCCCACAGGGCTTTTAGACCCAATTATAGAGGTTAGACCAAGCCTTAATCAGATTGACGACTTATTAGAGGAGATTCAGATACGCATTGAACGAGACGAAAGAGTTATGGTTACTACCTTAACAAAAAAGATGGCAGAGGAGCTAAACTCGTATCTTTTACGTTTAGGTATAAGGAGTAACTATATACACTCTGATATTGAAACATTTGATAGGGTTGAAATTTTAGCAGGATTAAGAAATGGAGCCTACGATGTTTTGATTGGCGTAAACCTTTTAAGGGAGGGTTTGGACTTACCCGAAGTTTCGCTTATGGTTATTTTGGATGCAGATAAAGAGGGTTTTTTACGCAACGAACGTTCGCTGACTCAAACTGCAGGAAGGGTTGCTCGTAATCTTAATGGTACAGTAATTATGTATGCCGACAAGATTACTCCAAGCATGAAAAAAACTATTGACGAAACCAATAGACGCAGAGCTAAACAAATGAAATACAACGAAGAGCATGGTATTACTCCCCAAGCCATTAAAAAGTCACAAACTACATTATTGACAGGCAGTAGCTCTTCAAAACTTAAAAACGAGGCAATACAATATAGCAAGGAGTTTGACTACGAGGTTAATGTTGCAGCAGACCCTGTAGTTGCATACATGGATAAGGATTCCTTGAAAGCCTCGATTGAAAAGTGTCGTGTTGCCATGGGTAAAGCCGCAAAAGATTTGGAATTTATTGAGGCAGCACGTTTAAGAGATGAATTATTGAAATTGGAAGATTTATATAAAGAGAAATTCGGAGATAAATAAAATGGCACCTAACAACAAACCCGACTTGAAATTATGGTTACCTACCACTAAGAAAGAGATGGAAATTCGTGGATGGGACTATGTTGACGTTATTATTTTTACCGGTGATGCATATGTGGATCACCCATCGTTTGGTGCCGCTGTTATTGGCAGAACTCTTGAAGCAGAAGGCTTACGTGTAGCAATTGTTCCACAACCTAACTGGAGAGATGATTTACGCGATTTCAAAAAGCTTGGTAAACCACGTCTGTTTTTTAGTGTATCGGCAGGTGCTATGGACTCTATGGTAAACCATTACACCGCAAATAAAAGATTAAGAAGCGACGACGCATACACACCCGATGGTAAAGCGGGAATGCGCCCCGACTACCCTACCATTGTATATAGCAACATTCTAAAGGATATTTTCCCTGATACACCTGTTGTCATTGGTGGCATAGAGGCATCAATGAGAAGATTGGCTCACTACGATTATTGGCAAGACTCTTTTAGGAAGAGTATCCTAATAGACAGCAAAGCAGATATATTGGTTTATGGAATGGGAGAAAAACCAGTTAAAGCTATTGCGCATGAGTTAGCCTGTGGTAAAAAAGTTTCAGAACTTAAGGATATTCCTCAAACTGCAGTAATATGCGATACAGATGCTGCTATAAACGATGAAAAGAATATTATCCTCCACTCATACGAAACATGTCTAAAGGACAAACGTAAAGATGCTGAAAACTTTAAAATTATAGATGAAGAGAGTAATAGAGTAACGGATATTACTCTTTGGCAAAAATATAATGAGTGTACGGTTAAGGTAAATCCTCCTTTTGAACCAATGAGTGAAGAGGAGATTGATGCCTCTTTTGACTTGCCTTACACCCGACTTCCACACCCAAAATATGCAGGAAAAAGCCTTTCGGCATACGAGATGATTAAATTCTCGGTTAATCTGCATAGAGGTTGTTTTGGAGGTTGTGCCTTTTGCGCTATTGCTGCTCACCAAGGCAAACATATTACATCTCGTTCGGAACGTTCTATTTTAGAGGAGGTAAAGAAACTTACCCTTATGTCTGACTTCAAAGGATATCTATCTGATTTGGGTGGACCATCAGCCAATATGTATAAGATGGGAGGTAAGAACAAAGAGTTGTGCAAAAAGTGCAAACGTCCATCATGTTTACATCCTAAGATGTGTAAAAATTTAAAATGCGACCATTCTCATCTTATAGATTTGTACAAAAAAGTGGATGCCATTAAAGGAATAAAAAAGAGTTTTATTGGTAGCGGAATAAGATACGATATGCTTATGCAACGTTTTGATGATGAGAATATGAACGTGGCTGCAAAAAAATATACCGAAGAGGTTATTAGCAAACACGTTTCGGGAAGACTTAAAGTAGCTCCGGAACACACATCTGACAAAGTGTTGAATATTATGCGAAAACCCTCTTTCTCGATGTTTGGAGAGTTTAGAAAAGTTTTTGATAAGACCAACCAAAAATATGGTCTCAACCAACAACTCATCCCCTATTTTATATCCAGTCATCCCGGTTGCTCACTGGTTGACATGGCAGAGCTTGCTGTTATTACTAAAGGATTGGATTTTAAACTTGAGCAGGTGCAAGATTTCACTCCTACGCCTATGACTCTTTCTACTGAGATATTTTATACAGGAATTAATCCGTATACAGGAGAAGAGGTCTATACTGCTAAAAATAAAAATGACAAACTTGCACAAAGAGAGTTTTTCTTCTGGTATAAACCCGAAAACAAAAGCAATATAAGAGCCACCCTTAAACGTATTGGGCGAGAAGATTTAGCAGATAAATTGCTTGGAGCAAAACCAAACAAACCTAAAGGGAGAAGATAGGTAGTGCAACAACTAACAACTCTTATAAAGTTCTAATATCTTTGATACTTTATCAGAAGTTGAAAGGTTGTAGTCAATCCAATTTATTTTGAAACCACGACGTTCCATACCTCTAAACCATGTCATTTGTCGTTTTGCAAACTGATGTATGGCAATCTCTAAGCCTGAGACCATCTCATCATATGTTGTTTTTCCAATGACATATTCTGTCAGGTATTTATACTCTAATCCATAATAGATTAAATCATCGGGAGCAATACCTTCATTTAACAACGCCTCTACCTCGGCAACCATTCCCTGATCTAATCTTTCATGTAAGCGTTTTGTGATATTCGCCCTACGAGTTTCCCTATCAATATCTATAGCCACAAGTAATGTATCAAGAGGCTTATCCTCTAACTCAGGTTGAGGTAAAGTTTTATAGTACTCAGCTATCTCAATTGCTCGTATAGCTCGTTTGCAACTATCAACATCGGTTGTATTATGCAGTGTTTTGTATTGCGTCAATATTGTAGTTAACTCATCCAATGTTTTATCGGCAAGAGAATCTCTTAATTCGCGATTCTCCGGCACTTCGGGCATTGCATAACCCTTTAACACGGTTTCTACATAGAGACCTGTCCCTCCGCAAATTACAGGCAATTTACCTCGTGTTTTAATATCGTTTAGCGCTGTGGTAAAATCGCGTTTGTATTGGTATAAGTTATATTTATATCCAGGTTCACAAATATCTATAAGATGATATGGTATTAGTGTTCCATCGTATGTATATTCGCTTATATCTTTTCCTGTTCCCAAATCCATACGACGATATATTTGACGCGAATCTGCAGAGATTATTTCACCTCTGGTTTCATGTGCCAACTTTACTGCCAACGATGTTTTTCCTGATGCAGTTACCCCTATTATGGTTATTGGTTTTGTCATTATAAGATTAAGCTTTATTTCCGTTAATATCTAAATTCAAATTCGGAATTATATGTTTTTTTATGAAATCTATCTCTTCGAAGAGTATATCATTTCCCATTACATCGTCTGTACCAATCTCTGATGGATATAATACTACTCCCTCTTGATATTTTTTTACCTCCTCTATTTTTTGTTGAGCAAAATAGAAACAAACTGCAAAATCATACTTTTCACTCTTTTTATAATATCTCAAAAGAAAACGCATATCAACAGAAGGCAATGCTTTGCTCAAACGCTCAAATGCAGTTTCATAATCTTCACCAAGTTTCAAAATAGTAGAATAAGGAGTATCATACATACTTCCGTCAAAGAAAGATTCTGTTGAGAATATAAACTCTTTCTCTTCTGAGAGAAGAATTACTCTTATAAATAATACTTTGTATTTTCTTGGATTTTTTTTGTACTCCGAAAAAGAGACAGATCCAATAACATTATTATTGTCATTAATCAATGCCAATAAACTATCATCTTCAATTCCTATCATTTGAAAAATATTATTTAAGTTATTGATTCAATATTATAAAGATATTTTACAATCAAACTACTTAGTATTTCGCTTTATGAAATCGCAAATACGAGTATATAGATGCAAACGATTTTCATAACCCAAAATAGAGTGATTGCAATCGGGATAAAGTTGCATATCAAACTGTTTTCCTGCACGAATAAGAGCTGTGGTATATTGCATTGTATTTATAAAGCGTACATTATCATCTGCTGTACCTGTTATTAATAACAAATTACCATTTAAATCTGATGCTTTCAACAGTGGAGATGTTACTTTATAACCATCTTCATTTGCTTGAGGTGTATTCATATAGCGCTCTGTATATATTGCATCATAGAAATTCCAATCGGTAACAGGAGCTACAGAAACTCCGTTTTTAAATATACCTTTACTTGTTGACAAAGCCATTAGTGTATTATATCCGCCAAAACTCCACCCGTAAAGAGTTATATTGTCTTTATCGACATATGGAAGTGTTGAAATGTATTTAGCTGCAGATATTTGGTCTTGACTCTCATATATTCCCATTTTACGGTATATGCAGTGTGAAAACTCTTCACCACGTCCACCTGTACCTCGAGGATCGACACATACAACCAAATATCCTTCGCCTACCATATAATGAAGCCAATCAAAAGCTTCCCAACGATTAAGTACTCTTTGAGAACCCGGGCCACTATATTGCATCATTATTACAGGATATCTCTTATTTGCGTTAAAATCGAGAGGTTTCAAAATATATCCGTTTAGTGATATTCCATCTTCATTAGTAAACGAGAAAAACTCTTTATCTGTAAACTTAACACCCTTTATGCTCTTGTTATCTTCAATGTTTTTTACTGTTTTACCTGATTGTGTATTCAACAAAGTTACCTCATATGGAGTTGTAATATTTGAATATGAGACTATGGCATAGGTTGCTGAAGGATTTACATCTGCTGTCACATATCCTCCTTTTTTGCTCAACATGGCAACCTTTCCGCTTGTATCGACTTTGTAAAATCCACTATATATTGCACCTTCGGGATTTGCTGTATAATAGAAGTTCTTTTTACCATCAGAACCCAAGAACGAGATAACATCCCACTTACCTGATGTTAATTGACGAATAAATTTTCCGTTTACAGAATATTGATATAGATGACGATTTCCATCACGCATTGATGGCATTACAAAATAGTTATCAAAGAACATTATATTGTTATAGCTCTTTTCATCGACCCATGTTTTGCTACTCTCTTTTACCAATAGTTTAGAGCCCCCCGATTTTGGGTTTACGCTATATACATTCAATAGATTTTGTTCGCGATTGAGTGTCATTACTGCAAGAGATGTTGAATCTCGAGTAAATAGTATACGAGGTATGTAGCCACCCTCTTCTACAGGTACATTCATTTTTTTGACAACTCTTGACTCTACTGTATATGTATAGACTTCTGTCACAGAGCAGTCTGTTCCAGAAACCGGATATTTATATTTATATTCAGATGGGTATGTTTCGTATGATTGTGCAGATTGATTGGGTTGATAAATCTGCATCGAAGTACTCTTTACATTACCCTCATTAGTACGCAAGAATGCCAATGTTTCACTATCTGAAGACCATGTCAAAGAGTTGACAAATCGAAACTCCTCCTCATATGCCCATGATGTTACTCCATACATCAACGTATCTTGCTTAGCTCCTTGTGTTACCTCTGATTGTGAATCGTAATCCAACTTCTTGAGGTATATATCTCCATCCATTACAAATGCCACCATACGACCGTTTGGAGAAATGGTTGCCAATTGTTGTTTTCGAGCATCCTTTGTAAGGGGTTTCACCAAATTACGTTTTACCTCTACTGTGTAATATTTTGCTTTATAAGAAAGACGATATATCTTCTCTTTTTCAGTATGAAGGAGAATATATCTAAAATCACGACTCATTTCAAATCCATCAAATTTATTGAATTTGCAATCACGTGCTGTTGCTGTATTAAAGATAGTATCAACTACATTCCCTGTAGCATACTCATACTTAAATATCATTGTTCTTTCAGGGTTAGCAACTGCATAATATTTTCCGTCGGCAGATGATACCACTTTAGACATTGTAGTTGCCTTGTATTTGTTTGAGGCTATTTCTTCCAATGTTATGGTAGCTGAAGCATAAAACAGAGATGAAGCAAATAGTGTTAGTATTGTCAATAATTTTTTCATTGCATATTAGTCTTTTATTCTAAAATACAAATATAGGCAATTTTTAGGGATATAACAACATAGTCATTTATTATAAAAACCTAACAAATAAAAGTAAATACAAAAAAATTGAGGCTGCTTAAAGCAACCTCAATTCCTTTTTAATATTATGTTGTAATATTATTTTACAAATTTCACAACCTCATTACCTGCTTTAAGGATATATACACCTTTGTTCAATCCTGCAGTTGCAATCTCAGTAGCTGCTTTAGCTGCTTTAACGCAACGTCCTTGAACATCGTATATCTCAGCATTTACAGGCTCTGCAAAGAAATAAACTCCATTAATGTATGTAATATTTGAAGTTTCTGATACAACTGCCTCTTCAACACCTGAAATCCACTCATATGAGAAGAATGAGATATTTGTATTAGTTCCGTCAACATTTACAAGTACTGCATAATCATCGCTGTATGCCATTGCTGTTGCATAACGAACGATTCCTGTACTCATATTTCCGTTAGCACTAACATTGTAGTTTAGAGTTTCTGTTACAAGTTCAGTATTCATATTCACAACATTGGCAACTACATATACATTTCCTTTGTATAAAACCATTCCTGTAGCCTCTTCATAGTATGTATTTGTAGCTCCTTCGTCTATAGCATCTGTTTTAACCCACTCTTTCTCAAGTGTTGCAGCATCTAAAGCTACTACATATACATCAGATGCACCTACTGCTACTTTTGAATTATCAAATGCCAATGTTTCATTGAATGTTCCTGCAATAAACATTTTACCTGCATAGACATCAATTCCTGAAATTGAATAGAATGAAGCCCAAGCAGAATTAGAAATATTTGAGAATTTAGCCAATTCAACAGAACCATCTTCTACTTTAGCAACAAAAGCTCCGTGCTCAGTAAGACCTTCAAAATCATCTACCATAAATGATGCCTCTTTTGTTTCAACAGAAGATGAAACAGCCAAATCGCCATATCCCATAGCTGCAATATATACTACCTCTTTATCAACTGTAAAATCAACAGCTTCATATTTAGAAGTAACATAATTATCATCATAAGCCATTCCTACCTCTGCAATTTTTTCTGTATACTCCAATTCCTCATCAAACATTACGATTGCTGAATATGGAGAATCCATATATGCCGCATAGAAATAGACGAAATATTTAGCCTCGAATGTCAAATCTCCAACTGTGATATCTCCATTTGATACAAATTCTACATACACTTGTTCTCCTACAGCAACTATTTTATCAATTGTTACGTATGGAATATCACCCCAAAACTCTTCTGCAGAGAAACCGTATGAGTGAGAAGCATTGTATGTTTTAACAGACAACAAGTTTCCGTTAGCATCATATCTTGCCAAGAAAGCTGATGGTTTTTCAACAAAATAATCACCATATTCACCTGTAATAACTTCGTATTCACCTTCTACACCTTCAACATCTGTAACGTAAACCTCATCAGTAAACGAACCTGCTACGTATAGGTCTCCCTCTGGACCTGCTGCAATTGCTGTAATATCTATAGCTCCGTAAATTGCAAATGCATATTTCTCGTTTCCTTGAATGTCATATTTAGCGACGTATGCTCCAATACCTAAATTTGGAATAGTGTTTCCTGCAAAGTCGAAATCTTGGTTCATTGTTCCTGTTACATATAGGTTACCCTCTGCATCTATTGCTGAAGGCGAAGATACTACTGCATCTCCTGCTTGCTCTACTGCAGAGATTGAAGAGTTCCACATATTTGTTTTCAATATCTCTCCATTGATTACCATTATCTCTTCCTCTGTCTCCTCTTTTGAAACATTTATTTTTCCATATTTTAGGGTAGAAGTTGTTCCGTTGTTCAAAACAGAAGCAGCTTTATCACCTTTGTATGCAATCGCTGTTGCTTGCTCTTCAGCCAAAGCTGATACTGCTCCATCGAAAGAAACAACAGTATTGCTTGCAGATACTACACTATAATCTGATATCTTTTTAACATTTGCAACTATACGAACTTCGTTAGGATATATCATTGCTCCAACTACATTTTCGTATTGTTGATTTACTACATCGTTTTTATCAGGAGTTGCTACAACCCAATTTGACGATAGATCTGAAGTTTTAAATGAAGCAACATAAATGTTAGATGTTGATACCTCTTCTCCATTATTTACTGTTGATAGAGTATTATCAAATGGGCAATATCCACGGAATGTTCCTACAATATAAAGATTTCCGCCTACAACGTTCATTGCAGAGATTTTATCATAAGAATCAGAAGTAATATCTGTTGAAATGTTATTGTATGAACAGAATTGTGATGTAGCTCCTACTTTTGCAACTAATGCTCCGTGCTCATTTGTTCCATAACCATCAACAAAGAAAGAAACCTCTTTTGTTTTATCTAGTGTTTCACATACAAACTCTCCATATCCTTGGAATGCAACATAAACATCTGAACCAACAACTGCAAAGTTTACTGTTGTTACAGCATATTGCATATCAGTTGTAAAGTCCTCTTTTGAACTCATATTTGCTACCAATGTAGGGCTATCCATTTCATTTGCATCAAGAGAGAATACTACAGCAGATGGTAGGTCTGCATACATAAAACCCCATACGAAGTTATATTTACCTTTCAATGAAAGTGAAGAGCAAATATTAACATCACCAACGTAGATTGCACTAACATATACTTTGTTATTTGCAGCAACTACTTTATTGATTCTAAAATAGGGAGTATCATAATATCCCCAAGAATCAAGAACATCTTGATTAGTTGTTGGCATAATCTCTTGTGCAGAAGCAACTGTTCCATTAGCATTGTACTTAACGACAAATGCTGCTGTTTGGTCTGCAGAACCTGTTAACTCTTGATATGTTTGAGCACCTGCATTACAAACATAAATCATGTCTGTAAATGATCCTGCAACATACAAGTTACCTGCGGCATCAGCATCCATAGCAGTCACTGTTGCTGCTCCTTGAATTGCTGTAGCCCACACTACATTTCCTGCAGCATCGTATTTTACAATGTAAGATGCCAAGCCTATTGGTTCCAATTCAAATGAACCAAAAGTTGCTGCGGTTGTCAATGCACCTGATACATACAAGTTACCGTTGTTATCTATTGCCATAACGCCACTTGTAGCATCGGAAGCATTCTCTACAGTCGTGAATGTTTTAGTCCACGCCGTACTGCTCAAAACTTGAGCATTAATTGCAGTTAACGACATAAACGCAACTACAACTGCTAGTAATAGTTTTTTCATAAGCTTACTAATTTAATTAATAATATTGTTTATTTATCTCTTGTTCTCGTTTATTGCCAAAGTTCCAAACCTGGATTAGCCTCAACAGCCTCAGTTGGGAAACGCAATGTATAACGAGCATCTGCTTGCTCCAATACAAATGTCTCCTCGGTTTTATCGGCTGTAGTATAAACTTTTGTTATTTGGGGTTGTGTCGTTCTTCTTAAATCAAACCAACGATGTCCTTGATATGCCATCTCTCTTTGACGTTCTGCCGCAATCTCCTCTCTTAAGGCATCTTTATCCATTGCGTCCAAAGCTTTTGAATATGTATTATAGTTAGTAGCTTTATATCGTTTTTGCATTAACTCTTTAATATATTTCAAAGCATTGTTTTTATCATTCAATTCGTTTGCTGCCTCCGCGGCTATTAAATAGAACTCTCCTGAACGGAAAGAACAACGTTCATTGTCATAATCATCTTTCTCCTTGCGCAATACCCATTGTTTTAGAGTTTTTGCTTTGAAGTATGTACTTTTTCGTTGGTCTCCTGTACGATACATAGATAACAAATCGGGATTTACATAACCGATTGATGATATTGAGGTTGTTATTATTTGTTCCAAAGCCATTATTGACTCAACCGATTTATAATTTGTCGGTTTGGTAGATGTAGATGCTACCAAGTCTTGAAGAGCAGGATATTTTTCTATTACTTTTTCTGCCTCATCAAATGCCAATTGCCAATCACCCATATATAGGGCAACTCTTGCTCTGAATGCACTTACGACATCTTTGCTGAATCTATAATTATAGCCTTGCTCCCACTTCTCTACATTCATGTATTCATCAGCGACAGCTATATCATTCAATATTTGTTTATAAACATCTGCAACACTACTACAACTTAACACCGCATTTACATCTGCTTTAAGTTGCAAAGGTATTCCTCTAGTTGTTTCGGGTGTGCAATTTGTATATGCAGGTGCATATAGATTTACCAATAAGAAGTGCATATATGCTCTCAACATATAACTTTCTCCCACCAATTGTTTAATCTCAGCATCTGTTGCTTTTGTTATCTCTCTTTGATGCTCTATTATGTAGTTTGCAATATAGCATGTATGATAATATCTGCGCCAACCAAAATATAGAGCAGATGGGTTACGGTTATAATCTGTCCAATTCCATATATCATAATATGAATCGTAATCGTATCCCGACATTGTTGATGCATCTGCTGCCATCTCATCACTACGAAGTGTTGTCATTCCTCTATCTTCGGGAACTTTGTCATAAACATATGTTAGCAAAGCTCTATACTCTTCGCCTGTTTCAGCAATTACCTTTCCTGTTGGACGAATATCAAGAAAATCGTTACAACTTGTAAAAAGTAAAGCCACTAATGCTATTGTTATATATTGTAGTTTCATATTGTTTTCCTTTCTTAATGTTTTAGAAGTTTACATTTAAACTGAATATAACACTCTTTGGCAATGGTGTTGCATATGGATTACCCATTGTTTCAGGATCAAGGTAATTTGTATAGTCTCCAGCTATTACAAACAAGTTACGTCCTTCTAATGATACAGAGGCTGTGCGCACGCCTAATTTTGTAAGCCAATCGCCTTCGAAATTGTATCCTAAACGTATGCTTTGACATCTCATATAATTACATTTTTTTACCCAAATATCCAAATTATTGAACGATCCATAATTTTCATAGAAACGAATCTCTGAATTATGTATTCCGTCATCTGTCATTAAGGTTGGTAAATATGTATCTTTATTGGTTGAAGTCCAACGATTCAAGATATCTTGGTTTGTATTTAATCCTCTATCAAAATATAATGAATTATATGATGGTTGTACTCTTACTTTTGCTCCGAAGTTAAATGTAAAGTTTACATTCAATGTCCAGTTTTTATATTCAAAGTTGTTGATGAAACCTCCAGAAATAAGTGGATCGGTAGAACCCATATATGTATATAGTTCACGTTGCTCTGCAGCTGACAACTGACTTGCTCCGTTTTTATCCAATTTAAAGAACTCCTCTGCTGATACTGCACGACCATCTTTGGTTTTATACAAAGGATAACCATACTCATCCAATCCTGCTGTTTCGTATGCAAATATTGCACCTACAGGATATCCTTCGCGTGATGGATATGTTGAGTTTTCAGCAACAGTCTCTTGTAATACTGTATTTTGGTTATATCCAATGTTGATGTTAGTTGTCCAACTAAAATTTGGTGTATAGATGTTACGAGTTGCCAAACCAACCTCAAATCCTTGGTTCTCCATACTTGCCCAGTTAATGGTTGTTGAAGCAAAACCTGTTTCCAATGGCAACATTCTCATACCGATAAGGTCAGTACTTCTACGATAGTAGTAATCTACTGTTAGAGATATTGCTCTTTTTAGAAAAGCAATATCAAATCCGGCATTGATATTTTGAGTTTTTTCCCAACGCAAATCAGGGTTTGGAGCAGACTCACTCTCAATTACATCCTCTAAATAGTCAGGAAGTATTTGTAGTTTATTGAATTTTCCAACCAAATAAGGAGAAGTATTTTTATCGATATTTCCTTGCAATCCGTATGATATACGAAGATTTAAATCATCAATAGGTTTTACCCCTTTTAGCCAATACTCTTCTTTCATACGCCACAATCCGCTGACTGAGTATAGAGGTAGGAATCGATACTCTTTTGCTACACCAAATACATCAGAACCATCAAAACGGATACTTCCTCCAAGAGTGTATCGGTCTTTGAATGTATATGATGTTGTTGCAAAGAATGATGCGTATGCATTCTCGGTAAATGTTTCAGACGATAATGGATTGGATTCTGCCAACTTTTGAGTTGGGAACATAACCGGCTGTATAGTTAATGTTCTTGGGTCATATCCGTATGCCAAAGTATAGTTTGTTTCTGATTTTATACGACGTAACTCAGCACCCAACATCACCTCAAAATCGTGATGTTTACGATATGTTTGTTTATATTCTGCTAAAGTTTTCCAAGTCCATTGCGATGTATGGCCTTGATTTACTTTATGCATACCTCCTTTAGGAAGGAAAGTTTCTCCATTATAACGTTTGTCATACTTCTCATATCTCATTGCGTAGCTATCTTCTCCTGCATAACGATCAAGTTTGTATCCGTCGTATTGAAGTCCGGCTTGTGTTGAAATTTTGAAGTATTCGTTAAATCGAAGTTGTGCGTCAAAAATAGCCATCAACGAACGGTCGATACGCTCATTTGAAGTATTTTCGCGCTCCTCCATTATATTGAAGTCCAAATCTGTTTCAGCTCTACCCTCCACGTTTTTATCATATACATAATTTCCATATTCATCATATATCAATTGATATGGATTGGCTATACGAGAATAATATATTGGATTGGTAAAACTGTTATAATCTGTCATATATGTATCTTGCTTGCGTTGGTTGGCATAAACAGATGCTCCCAATTTCAAGAATTTATTGATTCTGTAATCGGTTTTTAATGTCATATTGAAACGATTGTTTTCAACACCTCTTACATTACCTTGCTCATCATACCAACCTACAGATGTATAGTAGTTAACTTTATCTGTTCCGCCTGATAGACTTAAATAATACTCTTGGTTCAATACTGTACGGAAGAGGGCATCATTCCAATCGGTATTTATGGTACGTAAATTGTTTATTTGATTTTGAGCTTCGGGACTCAACGCTTCCCAACCTCCTGCTTTATATGCAGACGTCTCGCCTAAATTTGAAAGGATTTGTGCTACCGCTCCCTTATTTTCGCGATAAGTGTAATCAGTTTTCAAAAGATCCAGCTCTAAATTAACTTTCTCATCAGAGTTCAATAGATTCAGGCGGTCGATGCTTAAACGTGGATTGACTGTAAGTTTCGCTGATAGGTTAATTTGCGGTTTTCCTTGTTTACCTTTTTTTGTTGTTATGACGATAACACCATTTGCTGCACGTGCTCCATAAATTGCTGTTGCTGCAGCATCTTTCAATACTGTAATATTCTCAATATCTGCTGGGTTTATACCGGCAATTGATGTTTGATAGATATTATCAATATCTTTAAGTTCTTCCATTGCAGGTACATCAGTTCCTTCCAAAGGTATTCCATCCAACACCCATAATGGGTCTTGAGTTCCATTCATTGAAGCAGTACCACGGATTCTGATCTTAACGGGAGCTCCAGGTGCACCAGAAGATGCCATTGTTGTCAATCCGGCAACTTGTCCAGCAAGAGCTTGGTCAATGTTTTTAATTGTACCTACCTTCTCTTCTGAGATACCAACAGTACTTACCGAAGCTGTCAATTTACGTCGTTCAATGTTTTGGTAACCTGTTACAACTACCTCATCCATAACCTTTGAATCGGCACGTAATATTACATCGTATTTGCTTTTATCTCCAACTTTTACATATTGAGTTGCATAACCAACAAAGGTTACATAAAAGCCCTTTACTGCAGAAGATACTGAAATTGAGAAATTTCCGTCTATATCCGACACTGTTCCTGCCGCAGGATGATTTTTGTCATTAAATTCCATTCTGATAGCAGCACCAATCAGTGGCTCATTATTGAAATCTCCATCAAGAACTCTTCCTGTGATTGTTCTATTTTGTGCCGACAAAGAAAAAGCTACGGCAACAAACAAAATTAATGTATATAATCTCTTATTCATAAAATGAATATATAAAAGTTATTCTCTATTTTTCTAATCCCAATGCAGCTTGAATACGCATTATCATATCTTCGTAATGCAATTTAGTTGTCTTATCGGAAGAGCTCATTTTACTCTTCAATAGTTTTATAATGTTCATTAATTCTCCACGCTTGATACTTATAGCATCACTTTCTCGAGATATTTGGTTTGTTGTAGAGAAAATATATCTTGGAGCCGATGATAATCCTCTCTCATTCATTGCCTCTTCGCTACACAACATACAATTGTGATGAGAGTCTAATAACGGATGCTCTGAGTATAAGTCTTTTGAACCTGCATTTATCTTTATTCCTTGACATTCTGATGCAGATGTGATTAACGCATCAACAAAACTTTTTTGGATATTACGCTCCATTATGTCAGGATTTTTCCCTTTTATTGTTTTTGCAAAAATGTGATTGTGAATCATATCCATCATCTCATATGCCGAAAATGCTTTATCTCCGTTTTCATATTCATTCTCAAGCATGCGACATATTCTTTCGTTAATCAACAAATCCCAGAACATATAGTTGTATTGATTACGGTATGAGACAAATGGATGTTGTTCCATAACTCCCACTGGGGTATTTCTAAGGACGTATGAATATTTTGTTATATCTGCTCCAAATAACCACTCAGGATATGTAAACAACTCATCCAATAGGAATTGAAGAGCATCTTTTTGACGTTCTTTCTCAACATAGGTATATGTTTTCAATCCGTCACCTATTATTGTGTTTTCTAAATAGATTCCACCAATGTTTGCCAATACATGATAGTGATATAGGCTCCATTGGAATATTATACCTGCATACAATTCAGCTGCGTCATCATATGTTTGTTCAGGTGTATTTTTCTTAGTCCACTCTACAACATTAGGAACAATTCTTTTAAGATTTTCAATGCCCAAACGTGCTGCGCGCATTGCATTGTCTCCTAAATCTTCGCTCATTGCACGAGGGTCTATCGCTGTACGTGCAGATTGTGCCTCGCTATAACGATATAGTGAAGAATTGTAGAGTTTCAATAGCTCTGCCAATTTTACTTTAGCCTCCTCTTCTGATGGATACCAACGATATCCCCACTCTACAGCCAATAGGTCGTATGGACCAATGTTAGGAGATAGTATTTTTACGCCATCTTCGGGTTGTGCTATGTAGTTGAAACGTGCATAATCCATAATAGAAGCAGATGTTCCTCCTATTCTATTTGTAAATGACACAGATCTTAAAGAGTCGACAGAATATGCTGCCGATGCTCTCATATTATGGCGCAATCCCAATGAGTGACCTACTTCATGACAAGCTACAAATTTTGCAGCTTCTCCCATCAGTGTATCAGGTAATACTGATTGTCTTGCTGCTGGATTTACGGCTGATGTTTGTACGTGAATCCACTCTTTCAAAAGAGATTTAACATTATGCCACCAAATTATGTCTGCCTCCAATATCTCTCCAGAACGGGGGTCTATTGTAGAAGGTCCCATTGCATTTGCTTTGGTTGATGCAGCATGTGTAAATACCGAATATTTCATATCATCTCCCTCGGCTGCAATACTATCGGTATACTCTTTTACTTGAATTGCATTTTTAAATCCTGCCATCTCAAAAGCGACATTCCAATCCAAAATACCCTCTTTTATATAAGGTATAAGTTTTGTAGGCATTGCCGGGTCAATATAGAAGACTATAGGCTTAATAGGCTCTACCAAGTCACCTTTTAGATATGCTTCTTTATCTGAAGGCTCTAATCTCCAGCGAGTTATATAGCGTTTACGCTCCACCGATTGTTGATCGTCGGTATATTTTAACATTGGAACTGAGAAGTAACCAATTCTGTTTATCTCCTCACGAGGAAGCATTGGTTGCTCGGGCAACAGAGTAAGAGTTGAGCTTACTACTGTTGTTATATTTACTTTAGATGTACCCTCAGATACTTTTGTTGTTAACTCTGATGTTGCTGTAAGGTTATTCTCAAAAGATTTAACACTTATAATACGAGAAAGGCTTGACGAAACGGGTGTTCCCAAATTTATTTTGGCAAACACATCGTTTATGCAATTATCTGTTCCATTGAACAAATCATTAATCTTAATTACCACTGATTGACTATCGGGAGAAACCGCCTCTACTTTTATGCGAGCCAATATTGGGTTTATATAATTGTCCTTTACAGAAGAACCGATTGCATCATTTTCTGAGAATTCGAGTGCTTTGCGATATTGACGAATTGTTACATTTTTGAATTTATCTTCATTTTCAAAACTTATTATTTGATTTTGATAGACAATTCCTTTGTTTATTCCTGCGATATTCAACTCTTGTTGAACCTTTTGCATTCTGTTTACCACCAAGAAGTTGCGTCCAAAAAGATTTGTTGGGATTTCGATATAGAAAGTATCTCCCTTTGCTATTACATTAACAACCCCACTCATAGACAAAGAGTCACGTCCTGTCATCTTTTTATATGCGGACTCTTTCACCACCTCCTCAGTTTTTGATTTTTTTCTGCTACTTTTATTCACTTGTTTAGCTGCAAATGCAGATTCATTTATGAATAAATATGCAAATGTGAAAATTGACACAAAAATTAATATCTTCCTCATTATCCCAAACTTATACTACAAACTCCACCAATATATATATGAATTATATACAGAAAAGTTCTTCTGAATTAATATTTACAAATGAATTTATACTTATATTTAAGGTACAAAAATACATTAATAATATTAAATTAAAAAATTTTTGGATACACAATTATTATATAATAAGTATATTTAATATCTTTGTGAAAGCATTTAAGCACGTTTTTGTTTTAAATTAAAATTTATGCGTCTTTCATTATTTTTCATACAAAAACAGCTCAACATGCATAATTATTGCAAATTTTAATATTTTGACATGAACTACGGTTTTATTAAAGTTGCTGCGTCAACACCTCTTTTAAAGGTGGCTGACACAGAATACAATTCGGACAGAATAATAGAGGTGATTAAGAGTGCTAATGAACAAGGCGCTAAAATTGTTGTATTCCCGGAACTTTCAATTACATCTGCTTCGTGCGGAGATATGTTTGCAAAAAATTCTCTGCTATCTGCAGCGAGAGCAAGTCTTAAAAAGATTATTGACGAAACAAAAGAGATAAAATCTTTAATCATTGTCGGACTCCCCGTTGTAGTAAAAGGAAAAACATACAATTGTTCGGTAGCATGCCAATATGGTAAGATTTTATGCATAATCCCCAAAAGAGACTTGACCAATCAAGAGTCAAGATGGTTTACTTCGGGACGTGGAGTTGACACCTCTACTACCCTATGCGGTCAAACCGTAAATATAAAAGACAAAGCCGTCCTATCTTCTCAGGAGATTACTCTTTCCATTGCCATGGGCAACGATATATTAAGAGGTGAATATAATTCCGAAATTATTGCAATACCATATGTATCGCCAGAATTGGTTGGTCAATATAAAAACACCAAGAAGAGTATTAAAACATTCTCTCTAAATTATAATTCCGCCATTGTTTTTGCTTCGGCAGGAAAAGGTGAATCATCTACTGATTTTGCATATGCAGGAGGCTCTATCATTGCCGAAAATGGAGATATTTTAGCTGAAGGCGAAAAATTTGCAAAAACAGACTCGCTTATCATTTCCGAAATTGATACTGACATTATTAAATACGAAAGAAGCAAAATTTCGAACAATTACGCTTTCGACGATAAAACATTTGAATTTTATATAAGTGCTGACAAAGAGTTTAACTTAAGCAGAAAGATTAACCCCACTCCATTTATTCCAACAGATAAAGACGCTCTTTCGGAGAGATGCGAGGAGATTTTCAATATACAAACCGCAGCTCTTATAAGAAGAATGGAGCATACCAATTCTAAAAAAGCCGTAATTGGCATTTCAGGAGGATTAGATTCAACCCTTGCTCTTCTGGTTGCCGTTAACGCATTTGATAAAATGGGCATTGACAGAAGCGGAATAACCGCCATTACAATGCCGGGGTTTGGAACAACAGACAGAACCTACACCAATGCAGTAAACATGATTAACAGCTTAGGGGCTACATTTAAAGAGATATCTATTAAAGATGCTTGCATACAACATTTTAAAGATATTGAACACGATGCTGACACTCATGATATCACATTTGAAAACTCTCAAGCTCGCGAACGCACTCAGATTTTAATGGACTATGCCAACAAAACAGGTGCTCTGCATTTGGGAACAGGCGATATGAGTGAACTTGCCTTGGGTTGGGCAACATATAACGGCGATCATATATCTATGTACAATGTAAACGGTTCAATTCCTAAAACATTGGCAAAATATATGGTGGCATGGGTTGCTCTACGCAACGAAGGAGAAATTCGCTCAACACTTCTTGATGTGGTAAACACTCCTATTTCTCCGGAGTTGACACCTGCAGACGAAAACGGAAACATTAAACAAAAGACAGAGGATATTGTAGGTCCATACAAGTTGCACGACTTCTTTCTATACAACTTCCTACGATATGGATTCTCTGTTTCAAAAATATTCTTCTTAGCAAAAAATGCTTTTGAAGGAAAATACGATAGTGAGTGCATAAAGAAATGGCTTACCACATTTATGAGACGCTTTTTCCAACAACAGTTTAAGCGTTCATGCTTGAATGACGGGCCGGCAGTAGGTATAATTTCGCTATCCCCTCGCGGTGGGCTTGTAATGCCAAGCGACATGTCGGCAACAGTATGGTTAAGTGAGTGCGAAAAGTTATAATTCTTTATTTTTAAAGCGTAAATAAGAATAATTTACACACTACTATACAGTATTTATTCATAAATTAAAAGCATATATACATTATTTATACACACCTCGCTAAAAATATACAATTATTTTAGCGAGGTAATTATTTAAATATCAAACATTAATAGATAAAAAAGGTTATTTTTATAAAATTATATTACAATAAATATAGTGTTAAATAAATATTTTATTACTTTTGCATCTTCAAATTGAGATTTTTATATTATTACATCTTTTACTTAACAAATATAAGATACCAAACGAAAGAAGTGATAATATGTAATTAATAAGAATAAATTAATTAGATTATGTCAAAAATTACAAAAGAGGCTGCCCTTGAGTATCACCGTAATGGCAAGCCCGGAAAAATTGAAGTTATACCAACAAAACCTTATAGTACACAAACCGACCTATCTCTTGCATACTCACCTGGTGTAGCAGAGCCATGTTTGGAAATTGAAAAAAATCCCCAAGATGCTTATGAGTATACTGCAAAAGGAAATCTTGTTGCAGTTATCTCTAACGGTACTGCGGTATTAGGATTGGGAGATATAGGCGCTCTTGCAGGAAAACCTGTTATGGAAGGAAAAGGCTTGTTGTTTAAAATATTTGCTGACGTTGATGTATTTGACATTGAGGTTGACGAAAAAGACCCTGAAAAATTCATTCAAGCAGTAAAAGCCATCTCTCCTACTTTCGGAGGTATCAACCTTGAGGATATTAAAGCTCCTGAATGTTTTATTATAGAGGATAGACTTAAAGCAGAATTGAACATCCCCGTTATGCACGACGACCAACATGGAACTGCAATTATTTCGGGTGCAGGTTTAATTAACGCATTGGAGCTTCAAGGTAAAAAAATTGAAGACGTTCGTTTGGTTGTAAATGGAGCCGGTGCTTCTGCCACATCTTGTACAAGACTTTATATGAGCCTTGGTATCAGACGCGAAAATATTGTAATGGTTGACAGTAAAGGTGTTATCAACAGCAAACGTCAAGGCCTTACTCCTCAAAAACAAGAGTTTATGACAACTCGCGAAATAAACACTTTGGAGGAGGCAATGGTTGGAGCAGACGTATTCTTAGGTCTTTCAAGAGCAGACGTTCTTACTCAAGATATGATTCGTTCAATGAACGATAAACCTATTGTTTTTGCGTTGGCTAATCCAAATCCCGAGATTGCTTACGACAAAGCAAAAGAGTCTCGTCCTGACCTTATATTTGCAACAGGACGTTCGGACTATCCTAACCAAATCAACAACGTGTTGGGATTCCCATACATATTCCGTGGAGCATTGGACGTTCACGCATCTGCAATAAACGAAGAGATGAAACTTGCTGCTGTTTATGCAATTGCAGCTCTTGCCAAAGAGCGCGTTCCCGATGTTGTTAACGCAGCATACAATATTAATAAAATAAGCTTTGGACCTGAATATATTATACCTAAAGCTCTTGACCCACGCTTGCTAACACGCGTTGCTCCTGCTGTTGCAAAAGCAGCTATGGACACAGGCATTGCTGCAAAACCAATTACCGATTGGAATGCCTACAAAAACAGTTTAAGAGCAAGAATGGGATATGACAACAAATTGGTTCGTCAATTAACAGAAACAGCAAAAGCTAACCCCAAACGTGTTGTATTTGCCGAGGCTAACCACGTTAACATGCTTACTGCAGCTGTTACAGCATACAAAGAAGGAATTTGTACTCCTATTCTATTGGGCAACGAAGAGATGATTGCAAAAACAGCTGAGCGCAATCACCTTGACCTTGCAGATATTGAAATTGTAAACCTTCGTCACGACAGAGAGGCTGACAGACGTTGCAAATATGCAACTATATTGGCAGAAAAACGTCAACGTCAAGGCGTTACATTTGCAGAAGCATACGAAAAGATGTTCGACCGTTCATACTTTGGTATGATGATGGTTGAGTGCGGAGATGCAGATGCATTTATAACAGGTACATATACCAACTATAACGAAGCAATACAAATAGCAAAAGATGTTATCGGTATTCGTCCCGAATACAAACACTTTGGTGCAATGCACATTGTTTCAACTAAAAAAGGTACTTTCTACCTTGCAGACACATTGGTTAACCGCAAACCGGATGATGAAACTTTGGTGGATATAGCAAGACTTTCTGTACACACAGTAAACTTCTTTGCTCAAGACCCCGTAATGGCAATGATTTCATATTCAAACTTTGGTTCTGACAATCAAGGAAGCCCTGCTCAAGTACACAGCGCAGTACAAAAGTTACACTCTCAATATCCCGACATTATTGTTGACGGAGAGATGCAACTTAACTTCGCAATGGATAAGAGATTACGCGATAACACATTCCCATTCTCTAAACTAAATGGCAAAGATGTAAACACCCTTATTTTCCCCAATTTGAGTGCAGCAAACAGTGCATACAAACTTCTTTTGGAGATGGGTGTTAATGAAAGCGTTGGTCCAATTCAAATGGGATTGAACAAACCTATCCACTTTACAGATATTGAAAGTTCTCCCCGCGACATTGTCAACCTTACAACCGTAGCGGTTATCGATGCAATTGTGGATGAGAAATTACACAACAAATAATTCTGAAAAGTTCATAAAAGCGAAAGAGGCTGTTTCAAAAATGAAGCAGCCTCTTTCGCTTTTATAAGTAAAAATCATTAGTAAGTTCTTTATATTGTAAAGTATAAGAACCTTCGCCTGTGGTTATTATAAGTGTATCTATTGTGTATTGCGATTGTTCTCTACTCCACTCTGTCAGTACTCGTTTCGGTTCTGCACCTTCTATTGTTACAACCCAAGTTAATCGGCGAAGATAGAATCCTTGCATAAGAGCTGTTTGTGCGAGAAACGAATAGCTATCGGCAGGAGTAATCATAGAGAATAATCCTTTAGGAGAGATTATATCTTTCACTCCTTCAAACAGGCTTTCAAAACTCAACGAAGCTGTATTACGAGCCGATACCCGTTTTAAATCGGGTGAAAATGTATCTTCAGTAAAAAAAGGTGGATTTGATATTACTATGTCATACCTTTTGGCACAATCTTTAGAGAAACTGACAAAATTTCCACAAATGGCATTTATTGAGTTGTTCCACTGTGATGAAGCAAAATTATTTTTTGAATCTCTTACTGCTCCCTCATCAATATCAATGGCATCAATATTCAACTTACCGTTTGAACGTTGCGCCATTATCAATGACAATATGCCCGAACCACAGCCTATATCCAGCAAAGCACCATCATTGCTTGGCATTGCAGCCCAAGCTCCAAGTAAAACTCCGTCGGTTCCTACTTTCATAGCGGAGTTTCGGTCGTCTATTGTAAAATGCTTAAATCTGAACATAGTTATATCAAGGAATAAACATAAGTGCAAATTTACTCTATTTTTTAATTTACACCATAATAAGAGTATAATTTTGGCACAACTATTGCATTATACTGTACGGTCTTTGACTCCATGATTTTATGGAGTTAAAATGACATATATGACAATTTGACACAATAAGAGATTGTAGATTATGAGTAATTTTTCAAATAATAAAGACGAAATGTCATTTGTTCCTATTATCGTTGATGTAGACGGTAATCCTGACATGACTTGTTCTGACGTACAAACAGAGGACTTACCTATTCTTCCATTAAGGGATATGGTTTTGTTTCCAGGAGTTACAATGCCAATTCTTGTTGGCAGAAAATCGTCTCTTGCACTAATAGACGAGGCTTTTGCCAATAAAAAACATATTGGTGTTACATGCCAAAAAAATCCAAGCATCGAAGAGCCGGGAATTAACGACATATACACTATTGGTGTTATTGCAGAGATTGTTAAGGTTTTTCAACTACCAGATGGTAACACATCGGTAATTCTTCAAGGAAAACAACGATTCACCTTGTTGAACATTACACAAAACAACCCATACTTAAGAGGTGAGGTTGCTCTATTGGATGAATTGGCAGTAAATAAACGCGACAAAGAGTTTAAGGTTCTTGTTAATGCCATAAAGGATACAACAAGTGAATATCTTAAATATTTGGGAGAACCTTCGCGTGAACTATTGAGCTCGTTAAGAAATATCGACGGCAGCAATGGTTTGCTAATAAACTTCCTATGTACAAACATTCCTTTTGACACAAAACGCAAAGAGTCGCTTTTGGCTGAGAGTTCTATTAAAGAGAGAGGATTCCTTCTTTATTCAGAACTTGGAAAAGAGTTGCAGTTGATGGAGATAAAAAAAGATATCCATAACAAAACACATCAATACATCTCTCAACAGCAACGCGAGCACTTCTTGCAACAACAGATAAAGACAATTCAAGAGGAACTTGGAGATACTTCTGATAGTGATATTGACGAACTATTAGAGAAAGCCGACAAGAAGAAATGGAGCAAAGAGGTACGTGCTATCTTTGACAAAGAGATTAAAAAGCTTCAACGCTTTCACCCTCAATCTCCCGACTTCTCGGTACAATACAACTACGTTGAGAATTTCCTTGATTTGCCATGGGGCGAATATACAAAAGACAACTTCAACCTTGACAATGCAAAAAAACAGTTGGATAAAGACCATTTTGGATTGGAGAAGGTTAAAGACCGCATTATAGAACACCTTGCAGTGCTTAAATTGCGTGGCGATATGAAATCGCCAATTCTATGTTTGTATGGCCCTCCGGGAGTTGGTAAAACATCTTTGGGACGTTCAATTGCAGAGGCATTGAACCGCAAATATGTAAGAGTTTCGTTTGGTGGTTTGCACGACGAAGCAGAAATCAGAGGACACCGACGAACATACATCGGAGCTATGCCCGGACGTATTATTCAAGGATTACAAAAGGCTAAAAGTTCAAATCCTGTATTCGTTTTGGACGAGATTGACAAAGTTGGAAACGATTACAAGGGAGACCCTGCTGCTGCACTTTTAGAGGCATTGGACCCAGAACAAAACAATGCATTCCACGACAACTACCTTGATGTTGACTACGACCTATCTAAGGTGTTGTTCATTGCAACTGCAAACAACCTTGGTTCAATAAGCCGTCCCCTACTCGACCGTATGGAACTAATAGATGTTTCGGGCTACATAATGGAGGAGAAAGTTGAGATTGGACGCCGTCACCTTGTTCCAAAACAGTTGTCAGAACACGGTCTGCAAAAAGGAGATGTTTCAATTCCCAAAAAGACAATGGAAGCCATTATTGAAGGCTATACTCGTGAATCGGGAGTGAGAGAATTAGATAAGAAGATTGCTAAAATAATGCGTCGTATTGCCCGTAAAAAAGGAGCTGAAGAGGAATATAACAAAACAATATCTGTTACAGATCTTAAAGAGTTGCTTGGCGAAAAAGAGTATTCAAAAGAGATTTACGAGGGTAACGAGTATGCAGGTGTTGTTACAGGTTTGGCATGGACTGCTGTTGGTGGAGAGATTCTATTTATTGAATCGAGCCTATGCAAAGGTAAAGGTGAAAAACTTACACTTACCGGAAACCTTGGCGATGTAATGAAAGAGTCTGCCGTAATTGCATTGCAATATATTAAATCGCACGCAGAAGAGTTAGGCATTGACGAAGATGTATTTGAGAAATGGAATTTGCATATTCACGTTCCCGAAGGTGCAATCCCTAAAGATGGGCCATCGGCAGGTATAACAATGATAACCTCAATTGCATCGTCATTCACTCAACGCAAGGTAAAAGCAAATCTTGCAATGACAGGAGAAATTACTCTTCGCGGACGAGTATTACCTGTCGGAGGAATAAAAGAGAAAATTCTTGCCGCTAAACGTGCAGGAATAAAAGAGATTATTCTTTGCGAGCAAAACAAAAAGGATATTAACGAAATTCAACCCGAATACCTAAAAGGATTGACATTCCATTATGTAAATAACATCTCGGAGGTATTGGATATTGCATTGACAGAGAAGAAAGTTAATCGTCCACTTGTACTTAACTACAAAACACAAGCAACACAAGCACAAGCTCCTTTGCAATAGAGTTTTTAGCTTTTAGTTGTTAGAAAAATAGAGAGGCTGTGTCAAAATGCAAATTTTGATATCAGCCTCTTAAGATTTGTAAGAATTAATAAAATACAAGGCGTTGAAATTTAGGGTGAAATGAGTGTACATATGTACATGACTGAGCCCTAATATTGAAAACAACACAGTAGTTTGTCAATTATGACACATCGCCTTTATTAGTTTAAGAAGTTTTATATACAACTCAAATGTTTGTTATTATCTAACTTTTTAATACCTTTGAATTTGAAAATACATTTTTAATATAAAATCAGAATTGCCTATGATGGATTAGCGTATAATTGATACGCACATTTTAAGACATATTTGGGAAAAGCGTTTTTAGCATTTATTCTTCTGCTCATAAAGTTTGGCGACTTACAAGGCAAAGGTTGAATAATAGTTAAGAGACTTGTACGTATTATATCAATACGTATGGGTATTATTTTATTTATTAATTTATGTCAAATACCTATGAACATGGACACTTAAAGTTCCGTGCTTTTTTTATGCACGGATTTTAAAAATAAAACATTCTTATAATCACTTAAAATCCGAACAGAAGCGATGAAAACAGTATTTTTTACGAAAAGAGCATTATCTATAATGCTTTCAATAATACTTATAACAATAACCGTATCTTGTACCGAAGATTATGGACCTCGGATTGAGAAGCTAAAAGAGGACGTATCAAGCCTTAAAACTTCAGTTGATAAGTTAAAAGAGGCTTACGAGGACGGTAAAATAATAAACAATGTAGAACCTATTACAACAGGCGTAGGAGGATGGAAAATTACATTCTCAGATAACACTGATATTACTCTACAAAACGGCACCAATGGTATCAATGGCAAAGACGGGGTCAATGGAGAGGACGGATTAAATGGTACTGACGGAAAGGATGGAATTGACGGAAAGGATGGAATTGACGGAATAACTCCATATGTAAAAATTGACAACAATTGCAATTGGACTGTTTCGTATGACAACGGAAAAACATATACTCCAATAACAGATGCAGAGGGAAATAGCATAACAGCCAAAGGCATTGACGGAGGAGATGGTATATCGGTAGATATACGAGTAAATAATGATGGAAATTACGAAATAATAACCTACGTTGAAAACAAAAGCAATCCTATAACAGTATTGCCTACCCCTTATAGTGCAAACCCTGACAATCAAATAACTTCAATTGTTGAGGATAGCGAAAGAGGAATGGTAACCATAACCATGTCGAGTGGCAAACAATACAACTTCGGACAAGCTTTAAATTATCCCACAACTATAGTAATCTTAAATGATGAAATTTTAGTTGAAGAAGAAGAGTCTACAGCAGAGATAGAGTTCTATATCAACCCCTCAAATGCGAAAATAACAAAAGAGGATATCGTAATAAATCAAATAACAATAAAGAACCAACTAAAAAGCTATGCAAATCCAACTCCAAACTATGAAATAATAAGTCTAGAAAGCGTAGCAAATTCAAAAGGAGAACAATCACCAGGTCACTACAAACTAACCATAAAACAGATAGGAGAAATTGGAGTATATCGTGAAACATGCACATTGGTAATAAGCAGTAAAGATGCTCAAAACAATAATATTGAGATAACATCAGAAAAGTTTTACCTAACAACACGGATAACACATACTCTTACTGTAATATCCGAAGAAGGTGGTAATACCAATATTTCAAAAACTCAAGTTGAGCATAATGAACAAGTGACTATTACTGCTACGCCTGAAGATGGATACCGTTTTGTAAGTTGGAGCGTAAATGGAGAAAAAGTTAGTTGCATTAATCCTTTCTCAATTAATGTAACCTCAGATGTGGAGGTAGTTGCAAAATTTAAAGAGTTACCCAAACAGCCTTTGAGAATTTTAGCTATAGGAAACAGTTGGTCAACCAATGCTACTCAGTATTTAAAAAACATTTTGGTAAACCTAGGTATTGAAGCTACTGTCTACAACGTAGTAAAGGCAGGTGCTTCATTAAAAGGTTACTACAATAATACCATAAACAATACGAGAGAGTATTTCTGGACAATAAACGGAGTAAGAGATGATAATGATGGGAATAAATATTCTATAAGTGAAATATTAGATAAAGGAGAATTTGATATCATTACCATACAACAGGCAAGTGGGGATGGAGGTGCATATAACACATTCCAACCTTACATAAATAAGTTTATCTCTTTTATCGAAGAGAAGGAACCATACGATCCTATCATATATTTTCATTCTACATGGGCATTCCCGAATCAGTGCGATCATCCATATCTTGAGAGCAAATATGAAGGCAGTAGTGATGTAATGTATTCATCAATTTTCTCTACATGGAGAAATATTATTAAGGACGAAAATATGGATAAGATTATTCCTTCGACATATGCAGTACAGGAAATCAGAAAAATTGAAGGAATTGGAGATATTGACAAACCAGACGGAAGACACCTTTCTCCTATAGGATGTTTTACGGTTGGTTGTGTATGGGCTGAAACGTTTATAAGAGACCTTGGTTTAAACAAAACTATTTTTGATTTGACTTACAACCCTGCATCTTTGAGTAGCGAACATTTCAATCTTATAAAGAACATTGTTCATACCGCTGTAGAACGTAGAGGAATAGATTATAATATTTTTAATGCCTTTGAATGAAAATAGCATAATCAATGAAATATTATAATAGAATATTAACCTTGATAATAATTTTTACTGCTTTATATTTTACATCATGCAGTGAAGATTATGACTATGAAACAGACTACTCAAATGTTTCGCGTTATATTAGTGTGGTTGCTAATGAAGGAGGAACAGCACAAATATCTAAAACCAAAGTTAATTATAACGGAGAAGTAACCTTTACTGCTACTCCCGAAGAGAGTTACCGCTTTGTAAATTGGAGTGTCAATGGAGAAAGAATTAGTAGCATTAATCCTTTGGTTATTAACGTTACCTCTGATATGGAAGTGGTTGCTAAATTCAATAAGAAAATAACTCAACCACTAAAGATATTGGCAATTGGTAATAGCTGGAGCAATAATGCAACTATATATTTAAATGAGATTTTAAAAGATTTAGGTGTAGAATCGACAATTTATACTGCCATAAAAGGGAGCGGGAAACTTGAAGATTGCTATTACAATATTCTCAATAATACAAAAGATTATTCCATTGTAATAAACGGCAAATATGACAAAGAGTTTGCAAATAGTTACTCAATTAGTGAAATATTAGATATTGACGATTTTGATATTATCACCCTACAACAGCAAAGCGGAAATGCCGGTATATACAACACGTATCAACCATATTTGAACAGTGTAATTAAGTTTATTGAAAGTAAGGAGACAAATGATCCTATAATATATTTTCACTCGACATGGAGTTATCCAAAAGGTTGTAATCATTTCGATTTTAATAAATATAAAAACAATAGTTATATAATGTATTTCTCCATTATGTCTACATGGAGAAAAGCTATAAAAGATGAAGGGATTGACAAAATTATCCCTTCGACATATACTGTTCAAAAAGTTCGTGAAATTGAAGGAATTTATGATATTGACAAACCCGACGGAAAACACCTCTCATCGAATGGATGTTTTGCTGTTGGTTGTGTATGGGCTGAAACTTTTATACGAGAACTTGGTTTAAACAAAACTATTTTTGAGTTGAATTACAATCCTACATCGTTAAGCAACTCACATTTCAATCTTATAAAAAACATTGCCTTTACTGCCGTAGAACGTAGAGAAATAGATTATGGGATTTAATTTCTAAAATTGAAATGAAAAGGATTATGCATACTCCTTTTATCTTAAAAATTTGATAGCTAACGCTTCGCTTAGTTTTTAGTTGTTGGTTGTTAGTTGTTAGTTGTTAGAAAAGAGCGGAAGACCATACGGACTTCCGCTTTATCTCAGAGCTTTATTAGAAAGGTTTAGATACAACTAACTTGGTGGAGAAAACGACGGGAGCAATTGACGCTTCGCTTAGTTGTTAGTTACCAGTTATTAGGCACAAAAATAAGCGGAAGACCTTGGTCCTCCGCTTTATCTTTGAGGTTTGTCAGAATGGGTAAAATACAAGTTAATGAGATTTTGAATGAAGCGAGCATACTAACGTATGTGAGCAAATTCAAAATTGATAGTAACGATGTAGTTTGCCCGTTATCACAAACCGAATTAGCCTTTGATAGCCTTAATACCTGGCAAAACCTTACCCTCAATAGCCTCTAACAAAGCACCACCACCTGTTGATACATAAGATACTTTGTCAGCCAAACCGAATTTGTTTACACAAGCAACTGAGTCTCCACCACCTACTAGTGAGAATGCTCCGTTCTCTGTAGCCTCAACGATTGCGTCAGCTATTGCACGTGAACCAGCTGTGAAGTTATCGAACTCGAATACTCCTGCAGGACCGTTCCAAAGAATTGTTTTTGCATCTTTGATTGCGTTTGCGAACAATACACGAGTATCAGGACCTGCATCAAGACCTTCCCATCCTTCAGGAATTGCTCCAACAGGAACGATTTGAGTGTTTGCATCGTTGCTGAATGAGTCAGCACATACGCAGTCTGTTCCAAGTACAAGGTTTACTCCTTTTTCTTTTGCTTTTGCCATGATATTTAGAGCAAGGTCAAGTTTATCTGTCTCGCAGATTGAAACTCCTACTTCTCCACCCATTGCTTTAGCAAATGTATATGTCATACCACCGCAAAGGATTAGGTTATCTACTTTGTCCATCAAGTTCTCGATGATACCGATTTTTGTAGATACTTTTGATCCTCCCATGATTGCAGTGAAAGGACGTTTGATATTATTAAGTACGTTCTCAACAGCGTTTACCTCTTTTTCCATTAGGTAACCCAACATTTTGTTATCTGCATCGAAGTAGTCAGCGATAACTGCTGTTGAAGCGTGTTTACGGTGTGCTGTTCCGAAAGCGTCGTTTACATAAGCATCAGCATAGCTTGCAAGTGTTTTTGCAAACTCTTTTTGGCTTGCTTTCATTGCCTCTTTTGCCTCTGCATATGCTGGATCTTCTTTATCAATTCCTACAGGTTTTCCCTCCTCCTCTGGATAGAAACGAAGGTTCTCAAGCAATAGAACTTCGCCTGGTTTAAGTGCTGCTGCAGCCTCTGCTGCTTTTGCACAGTCAGGTGCAAATTGTACTTCAACACCAAGTTTCTCTGCTACTACATCTTTGATTTGTCCTAAAGAGTATTTAGCATTTACTTTTCCTTTGGGTTTACCCATGTGTGACATGATGATTAATGAACCACCGTCAGCAAGAATTTTTTTAAGTGTAGGAAGTGCTCCGCGAATACGAGTATCGTCAGTAACTTTTCCATTCTCATCAAGAGGTACATTAAAGTCAACGCGAACGATTGCTTTTTTACCTGCAAAATTGTAATTGTCGATTGTTTGCATAGTTTTTTATTTTAATTTGGTTATAGTTTCATTTATATGAGTGCGAAGTTAATAAAAATATTCTGGATTTCAATATTAAACGTAGTTTAATTATGGTATTATTCGTCTATCGGGCGAATATATGAGTGCTTCTATTGCATCTTGTCCATTGAGTGTTGTAAATACAAAGGCATACATCCATTTTACCAATCGCACTTGGTGGGTATTGAATGTGCCTACGGGCAGTTTTATAAACACTTTGTTCCACCCTTTGTTTAACTGCACAGGTATTGGAGTACGCGATACCATGTTTTCGTTTTTGAGTGTTATTTCGTTACTCTTTTCGGTATGTGTATTTTCCCAAACAGGTGCAGATATTTCTACGTCATTTAGCCATATTCTACTGCCCTTATAATCCCATGCTCCTTGTGGTGCAGGCAAATCTTTTTCGGAACGGCTATAGTTTTGAAACTCTATCATTGCTCCCACTGTTTGCTCTTTGGGTGAATATACGTAGGTATAGGCATATGCCGTATGATTTTCTTGTGGTGCAGAATAGAATGCAGGTACTAATGTTCCCCATACGTGACGAAGATATACCGACCCTCCTACTGCTTGTTTTACGTTGTAGGTTTGTCCGTTATATGAATATGATTCAGCTATTGCGTTTTCTGGTGGGAATGATGCTGTTAACTCTCCGTTATTTGGGAAAGCGTCTGTTATATTCCAACGTATGTTTGTTTGCTTTACATACGGTATTGGTTCGCCTTTAAGATAGTTTGCTTTGTGGTACAAGAAACGTTTTTCCCAATCTTTATATTCGTAATCATCTGCTTGGGTTCTTACTCCTATCTCATCGAAATATCCTTTTCCGCCACCCAACCAAGCTCGCTCTGCCATTGCTAATGTTGATGCCCACACTTGGTTTTGTGATATTATCTCTTTGTCGTCAGACAACAACCTATCATTCCAAAAAGCAAGTATTACTCCTGCATATTGGTCACTACCCTCTGTTTGACGTGCTATGGTTGAGTGATATAGCGACACGATATCGGCAAAGTTATCGAAATGGTTGGTGTAGTGAAAACGACAGTCGATTGTTGGAACTCCTTCGGTTGGTTTTCCTGCATAGCTCCACATCTGTGTCATATCTATTTCTGAGGATGAATAGTGATACCCGGGATTCCACGATACTACTTTTTTGCCTTGCGCTCGTATATGAGAAACCATCACGGGTACAAAATCTGTCCAATCGAGTGTACCTCGGTCTTCGTCGCGAAGTTCATCTGTTCCTATGTGCATCCACTCTGTTCCTTCGAATGTTTGGCATGCCTCGGTCATTATTTCTCTCATCTCGGCAACTCCTTCGGATGTTAACATACTATGTCCCATTGCTTTGCGATATGCTAAACTATGCCCGGGCATATCAATTTCGGGAATAATGGTTACTCCATGTTGATTTGCCAATTTTACAAGTTCCTTGGCTTGCGAGATTGTATAATATCTTCCGTGTAATCGTGTATAACTGCTATCGGCATTTAGTTGTGGATATACTCTACTCTCCAAACGCCATCCTTGATTATCAGTTAGGTGCCAATGGAATGTGTTTACTTTAAAACGTGACATTTTAATTATCTCGTTTTTAAGTTCTTCAAACTCTATGTAACTGCGACCTACATCGTGCATATAGCCTCTTATTCTGAACGAGGGCCAATCGGTTATTTCACATGCAGGTATCTCTCCATTCATACCCTCTGCCAATTGCCATAGTGTTTGAACAGCCCAATATGCTCCTCGCAAAGTTTTGGCATTTATAGTAATTTTTGAGTTGGAAACTACAAGGTTATATGCCTCATCTTGAAACTCTGCACCTTTTACCTCGTCTACAAGATTTACAACTATCTCTCGCTCACTACGATTGCATATAGTTCCGCCATATGTTTTTACAAGAGTGTGTAACTGTTTATCTACCGCAGGCTCGTTTTCTGTGATTGTTGGCAACATCAATTTTACCTCATAAAAAATTGCAAACTTCTCACTATTCGAGAAGTTTGCAATCTGTGGTTTTGGTAAAAGATGTTCCTCTGATGCTCTTATTGAGAATACATATGATACTATCAATAAAAGGGAAAGGATTATCTTTCTCATTATAAAATTATTATAGTCTTATACTATTCCTCTTTCTTTCAAAATCTCTTCCATCTCTTTTTGAACCTCAGCTGCTGCTTGTGCTGCTGCCTCGGCAAAGTCCTCGCCTTTTGATACGTAAATTACGCCACGAGATGAGTTTACCAATAGTCCGCAATCATCAATCATTCCGTATTTACATACGTCTTGAAGGCTTCCTCCTTGCGCTCCTACTCCTGGAACCAATAGGAATGATTGGGGTGCTACTTTACGCACGTCTGTGAAACGTTCACCTTGTGTTGCTCCAACCACGAACATCATCTCTTCGGGTGTTGCCCATGTTTGTGCTGTACGCATAACTCTCTCAAATAGTTGCTCTCCCTCTGTATCTTTTATCATTTGGAAATCGTGCGATCCTTTGTTTGATGTCAATGCAAGAAGGATTACCCATTTGCCTTCGTAACCTAAGAATGGTTTTACGCTATCCTCTCCCATGTAAGGCGCTACGGTTACAGAGTCGATATTTAGATGATCAAAGAACGAACGTGCATACATCTCTGATGTGTTACCAATATCGCCTCGTTTTGCATCGGCAATGATAAACATATCTGGATAGTTTGTTTGGATGTATTTTACTGTTTTTTCAAATGCTATCCATCCCTCTACTCCTAAACTTTCGTAAAACGCCAAATTTGGTTTGTATGCTACGCAATATTGTGCTGTTGCATCAATTATTGCTTTGTTAAACGCAAATATAGGCTCCTCCTCTGCTAATAGGTGTTGAGGAATTTTTTTAATGTCTGTGTCAAGACCTACGCACAAAAACGAGCGTTTACGTTTAATGTTCTCAAAAAGTTCTTTACGTGTCATATTTTTAGTTGCTTTGCAACAATTAGGAATTAGAAATTAGGAATTATGCGATTTAGCGAATACAATACCAAACTTGTTTGAGCATTGTTGAGCGTAAGCATATTCAACAAGCGAAAGCTTGTTAATTAGAAATTATATAACAATTACTAAAACTAATTACTCATTACTAATTGCTAATTACTAATTAATTATAGTTCACTCTCTTTTAGTCTCTCTGCATTTTCAGCAATCATTAGGTTGTCGATGCAATCTTGAATATCTCCATCCATAAATGCTGAAAGGTTGTAAATGGTATAGTTGATACGGTGATCGGTTATACGTCCTTGTGGATAGTTGTAGGTTCGTATTTTTGCCGAACGGTCTCCTGTTGATACCATTGTTTTACGTTTGCTTGATATATCGTCGATATATTTTTGATGCTCTTTGTCGTAAATGAATGTTCGCAAACGAGCCAATGCTCTCTCTTTGTTTTTGGGTTGGTCACGAGTTTCGGTACACTCAATCAAAATCTCCTCTGTTTCGCCTGTATTGGGATTTTTCCACATATAACGCAAACGTACTCCTGACTCTACTTTGTTTACGTTCTGTCCTCCTGCTCCACCCGAACGGAATGTATCCCATTTGATTTCGCCTTCGTTGATTTCAACATCGAATTGCTCTGCCTCAGGCAATACTGCTACTGATGCTGCCGATGTATGAACACGTCCTTGTGTTTCGGTTACAGGTACGCGTTGCACACGGTGTACTCCTGATTCGTATTTTAGTGTTCCGTATACTTTCTCTCCCGATACCGAGCAAATTATCTCTTTAAATCCACCACTTGATCCTTCACTGACGCTTGACACCTCTAATCTCCATCCTTTAGTCTCGCAATATTTAGAGTACATTCTGAATAGGTCTCCTGCAAAGATTGCAGCCTCGTCTCCTCCTGTTCCTCCACGAATTTCAAGAATTGCATTTTTGTCATCTTGTGGGTCTCCTGGTACAAGAAGTAGTTTTATCTTCTCCTCTATTTCGGGCAATGCACTATTGTTCAAGTCCAACTCCTCTTTTGCCATTTCGCGCATTTCAGGGTCAGACTCGTTTTCCAATATATCCTTTGCCTCGGCTATCGTATTTAAACAGCCTTCATACTCTTTTTTTGCCTCAACTATTTTCTCAAGGTCTTTATACTCTTTTGTGAGTTTTACATATCTCCTTTGGTCTGCAATTGTCTCTGGGTCTGTTATAAGAGTTGCCACTTCGTCGAAACGAAATTGCAGCGTTTCTAATTTATCAAGCAATGAATTGTTACTCATAGTTTTTTATATGATTTTCTAGTCTGCAAAGATACTGAAAAAAAAGTGAGCAACAAAGTTTTTATCACTTTGGTTACTCACTTTCTTTTATTTAAAGCTCTATTTTAGCTTTTCGCGTATTGCATCTAAATATTTTATCATTCCATCGGCATCTTTTTTAGATACCATCTCTTGCAAAACCGAGAGTTGCTTTTGTATATCCTCCAGCTGTTGTGGCGTGTGAGGATTAAACAATATTTCGGTTAACAGATAATCATCTTCTGACAACAATCCCCTCGCGATGTTCATGTGTTTTTTGAACGTTGTTCCGGGTGCATCCTGATGTTTCATTACACTTGCAAAGACCAATGTTGATGCAAATGGTATTGATAGAGAGTATGCTATTGTTTCGTCATGCTCTTTGAATGAGTACTCAAATATGTTGAGATGCAAACGACTGTAAAGGTCTTTGAAGAAGACTTTTCCCAAATGGTCACTCTCTGATATTATTATTGTGTTTTGAGTACTTAAATCGCTCAAATTGGCAAACGTGGGACCAAACATAGGGTGAGTAGAAACAAAGGGGCGTTTTACCTCTTGATAAAACTCTGGCAATCCTGTTTTCACAGACGCTATATCTGATATTATACACCTTTCGGGCAAATATGGAAGAACCTCTTTAAATGCCTCAATTGTATACTTTATTGTTACTGCGTTTATCAACAAATCAGGAGCAAACTCTTTTACCTCATCTAAAGATGAAAATCTCAATGTATTAAAGGTAAATCGCAGACGATTGGGATCTTTGTCGAACATTGCAACTTCGTGGTCGAAGCTCAACACATCGGCAAAGAATGCTCCCATTTTACCCGCTCCCATTATTAGTATTTTCATAATTTTTTTATTTGCTTATATTGTAGGCGTAGCACTACGCCCAACTAACAAATTGCGGACGTAGCAGGCTACGTCCCTACTTTTAAGATTCCGCTTTTAATATCTCTACTTGTTGACGTACACTCTCCTCGTGAATTGCTTGCATAACTGTAAGCATAAAATCGCCCTTCATTTCGGCAGCCTCGGCTTGTTCTACTCGTTTTTTCAAAATCTCATCATAACGTGCTGCTTGCAAAACAGTCATTTTATGCTCTTTTTTGAATTTTCCAATCTCACGAGATACTCTCATTCGTTTTGCAAGAAGATCTATCAACTCGTTATCCAAAACGTCTATTTGTTTACGCAAATCTCCTAAGTCTTCAGTTGTTGTGTGAACATCGCGAATTACCAAATCATCTAATAACAAATCCAATGCTCCGGGAGTTATTTGTTGATTTTTATCACTCCATGCGTAATCGGGCGAGCAGTGAGTCTCTATGATAAGGCCATCGAATCCCATATCCATTGCATGTTGCGAAAGAGGTGCTACGAAATCGCGTTTTCCTCCAATATGACTTGGATCGCAGAATATTGGCAAGTTGGGGAAACGACGACGCAACTCTATGGGTATGTGCCATTGTGGTGAGTTACGGTATACTTTTTCGTCGTAGTTACTGAATCCGCGATGTATTGCTCCAATTTTACGCAATCCTGCATTGTATATACGTTGAATACCTCCAATCCACAACTCTATATCGGGGTTTACGGGATTTTTAACAAGTACAGGGATATCTGCTCCTTTTAAGGCATCTGCAATCTCCTGCATTGCAAATGGATTGGCTGTTGTTCTTGCTCCTATCCACAATAAATCAACTCCGTGTTTCAATGCTTCAAGTACATGGTATTGGTTTGCAACCTCGGTAGCCACATACATTCCTGTTTCGGCTTTCACTTTTTTCAACCACAATAAGCCTTCGCTTCCTACTCCCTCAAAACCTCCCGGTTTGGTACGTGGTTTCCAAATTCCTGCTCGGAATATTTTTACTCCACGTGATGCTAAATCACGAGCCGTTTCCATTACTTGGTCTTCTGTCTCTGCACTACAAGGGCCTGCTATTACCAAAGGACGTTTATCGTCTAATCCGGGTAAAGTGATTTTTTCAAATTGCATTTCCATAATCGTATATATTTTATTGTTTATTATTCGTTTTTATAATATTGCTTTTATTCTCTCTTTTGCCTCTTTTAATTTCTCTTCTGTTGCACACAATGATATGCGTATAAAATTTTCTCCTTCGCTACCGAATACCATTCCAGGGGTTATAAATACTCTTGCTTCGTATAGGATTTTATCTGCCAACTCTGCTCCATTTTTATACTTTTCTGGAACTTTTGCCCAAAGGAACATTCCACGTTGTGCCGAATCGAACTTACATCCTAACATCGTTGCTATTTCTTCTGCCAACTCCCTACGAGGACGATAGATGTTGTTTATCTCCTCATACCACTCCTCTCCTAACATCAATGCCTCTGATGCAGCCAACTGCATTGAGCGGAATGTTCCTGAATCTATGTTGCTTTTTACTTTTAATATCCACGATACAAATTGTGCATTTGAAGCCAACATGCCTACACGCCAACCCGGCATGTTATGAGATTTACTCATTGAATTTAGCTCTATGCAAATATCTTTTGCTCCTTCAACTGATAAGATACTCAACGGATTGTTGTTTAGGATAAAACTATATGGATTGTCGTTTACAATTATTATTCCGTGTTTCTTACCAAATGCTACCAATTTTTCAAACAACTCTTTTGTTGCCACTCTTCCTGTTGGCATATTTGGGTAGTTTACCCACATTAATTTTACGTTTGAAAGATCGTTTTTCTCTATCTCTTCAAAATCGGGCAACCAATCGTTCTCCTCTTTTAGATTATAGGTTATTATGTTAGCCTCTGCTAATCTACTAACTGAACTGTATGTTGGATATCCCGGATTTGGAACCAACACCCCATCTCCTGGATTTAAGAATGCTAACGATATGTGTAATATTCCCTCTTTTGAACCTATCAAAGGTTGTATTTCTGTTTTAGCATCCAACTCAACACTAAACCATTTTGAGTACCAAGTAGAGAACGACTCTCTCAATTTTGCTATTCCTACATATGGTTGGTATCCGTGAGCATCGCTTTGCTCTGCATCGTTACATAAAGCATCTATAACATCTTTGTGTGGCGGACGATCAGGACTTCCAATTCCCAAACTGATTACATTCAACCCTCGTGCATTCATTTCCGCTACCTCTTTCAGTTTTTTTGAAAAGTAGTACTCGCTTACTGTGGCTACTCTGTTTGCCGGTGTTATATTTTTCATAGTTGTGATAAATAAAAAAATCCCGCTCATGAGAGCGGGACTTTGTATTTTTCTTTAATATTATTTTTTTAATCTCACATACACAAACTCCCGCTCTTACTTAGCAAAAAAGTAAAAGTAATAAAAAAAGAAGTATGCAAATGTAGATTGTAAATTTTTCATCGCTTAAAATACGTTTATTAGGTTTCAGACGTTGCAAAGGTATAGATATTTTTTTTTCTTCCAAATTTTTTTCCAAGAATTTTAAAAAAAATTTTTACTCGGAAATATCTATAATGTTTTTCGCCTTGATAATCAACAATATTAAAGTTTATATTTTTTAATAGACAAACGGCGGTGGCGACATCATGGTAGAGGGCATATATCCCGGACCCCACTCATTCCAAGGAGTGAGAACTATTCTTAGGTTGATATCTCCATAGGTATGCAACTCGAATATCGGATTTTCTCGACAATTCAAATAGACCAACGATGGACATAGAGATACATCGAGTGTAGATATGGAGTTATCACTGCAATTGAGATGTTGCAATAGTGTTCTTGCGTGCAAATCAAGATTATCAATACTGTTATAAGAACAATCAATAAACGAAAGGTATCCACAGCCTTCAATATTTAATTCTCTTATACCGTTATATGAACAATCGAGATAGGAGAGATTTGGCAGGTTATTTACAGAAAAATATTCCATATTGTTATTACTGCAATAAAGAGTTGTTAGACGAGTCAAATCGGATGGTGTAAATTGCGTTACATTGTTGTTGTCAATATTCAAATTTGATAACAATGGAATGTTTGTCAAATCTATTTCTGATAGATTATTATATCCACAATAGAGATTCATTAATGAATCGCAACCAGAAACTGTTATGGTCGTTAGTTTACACCCTTGTATATTGAGAGTTTTCAAACTCTTTGAAACCGATGCATCAAACGATGCAAAGTTATTGTCTCCACAATTCAGAAATTGCAAGGATGGAAGTTGTGATAAATCAAGCGAGGTTAGACGATTTTTAAAACATAACAATCGTTGTAAAGAGGGACAATTTGTTATATTCAACTCCTCGATATGATTATTAGAAACGTTCAACGTTTTCAGTTTTTCACATCCTGACAGATTTACCGCAGAGAGCTTATTCCTTGATAAATCTACACTTTGCAGAGCCTTCATCTCCGATAAATCCAAACTTCCCGAAAGAGAGTAACCTCGCCACATAATGGATTTTACATGTCCATTACTCCACTCCACCCCATTCCACGAAGTTGGGGAATTCAAATCTTTTATACCGATCAGTTGCGCATTGCTTTTGTTTGAGTGCGAAGGGTGCTGTAAAAATGTTTTTAACTGTTTAACTTCGGTTTTAGAGAGCTGTTGCGCATTTACCATTATTGTTGTAATCACAACAAGTGTTAGAAGCAAATATCTTTTCATACGACAAAAAAAATAGTATATGCGTTAAACATATACTACTTATAAAAAGTTTTGCTAAACAACAAATATGCTATTTTATCAATTCAATGGTCTTTGGTGTAATATTAATAAGTTTTGCTTTATATAATGAACCTATTGCTTTTTTATAGCTCTTTTTACTACATCCAAATATTTCGGCAATCTCTTCGGCTGATGATTTATCTGACAAAGGTATTATTCCGCCCGATGCTTTTAATTTTTCGAATATCTCTTTTGCAAGTGCATCCATTGCCTCTACATCGTATCCTGTCTTTTGGAGTGTAATATCCAATTTCTCGTCACTGCGAATATGTTTTACATAACCCTTTATTCTATCTCCTTTTTGTATGGGAACAAATATCTCATTATCGTATATCATTCCACTATGGCGACTGTTTACTATAACTTTCCACCCTAAATCTGTTTTTTGAGTCACAAGCAAATCAACCTCTTGGTTATACTCATATTCAACAGGTGTGTTATCTAAAAACTTATTGAGTTTTGCCGAAGCCACAAGTCTGCGACTTTCAACGTCGGCATAGATATATACTATATATTTATAGCCCTGCTTCATCTCGCTGCGTTGCTCACGAAAAGGAACCAACAAATCTTTTGGTAATCCCCAATCCAAGAACGCTCCTACCCTGTTTACTGATGCAACCTGCAAATATGCAAACTCTCCTGCTTGTGCAAATGGACGAAGAGTTGTTGCTATTATACGATCTTCTGAGTCGAGATAGAGAAAGACCTCTAATTCATCTCCAACCATTGTTCCTTTGGGAATATATTTTGTTGGGAGCAATATCTCTCCAAACTCTTCACCTCCATCGAGGTACATTCCAAAATCTAACTCTTTAACCACTTTAAGAGTGCAATATTTTCCTAATTGTATCATCTCTGTTTTATTGTAAATTTTACCACTCTTTGCGTAGAGGGTGTTACTTTATATTTATCGCTTTGACGTTCTCCCACCAACCACAATATCTCCTCTCCTGCAACCAAGAGCCATATCCTCTCTTTTTGTATGAGAGAGAATTTGTGAGTGGTAAAATAATCACTTAATTTTTGTGTTCCTTTCATACCAAAGGGCAAGAAGCGGTCTCCCATGCGCCAATGTCGCAGAATCAAATTTTGAGGTAATTTATCGGCATCGAAATATGCACAACTTTTGTCCCTTGTAAAGGGAGGCAACTCCTCTACTGAAATATATTCTGCCCTCAACATCTCCTCGGCAGGATAGTATATTAGGAAGTTATCTTCTTTTCCTAAAGGTGCAACAATGAGTTTATCTCTGTCTTTTATTATACGGTGCGTAAGTGAAAAGAATCTCTTTCCTGACTCCTCAGAAAATGACGAAATAATATCATTCAACTGCGATGTTAAAAAGCCATATGGTTTCAATATTTCATACAATATTGTACGAACTGCTGTCTCTGAAGTGAGTTTTTGCAAATTGATATACACAACCTCATCTCGAATATCAACCATTGACTCTATTTTTTTATTTAGAGCTTCACGATATATCAACTCTGTTTCGCTTAAATGAACTGCTGTTGCCTCTATTGCCTCGTAAACCGAAGGATTAATCTCTTTCATTAATGGCAATATTCGATTGCGTATCTTGTTTCGAACATAGACACTCTCTTTATTGGAGCTGTCAATTACATAACTTAAAGAGCTTAATGCTATATAATTTTCAACATCTTCGCGCGACAAACCAAGTATAGGGCGAATAACCGCTCCATTAAGCGAAGAAATACCTGTAAGCCCAGATATTCCTGTTCCCCTGATAAGATTTATCAATACCGTCTCAACGGAATCGCCGCGATGGTGTGCCACTGCCAAATATCTGCATCCAAGAGCTACGCGTTGAGTCTCAAACCACTCATATCGCAATTCTCTACATGCCATTTCAACCGATATCTTCTTCTCGGCTGCATATCTTAGAGTGTCGAATTTCACCTCAATATATGGCACACCCAATTTTGTTGCTATCTGCTTTGCAAAATTGCGATCTCTATCAGACTCCTCTCCTCTCAACCCAAAATGACAATGTGCTGCAAAACAACAATATCCCAGTTCCTTTAGAATTGAAAGCAAAGCAACTGAATCTGCACCTCCGCTCAAACCAACAAGTATTTTGTCGTTTTGAACAAGTGGTATATTTTGTTGAATATACTCTTTTACTTGCGATAATATTTGTTGTTTTGTTGTCATTAAATGGTGTATGGTGTAAAAATCTACTGCGAAAATAATATTTTTAGAGCTATGGTGGAAATATTTATGATAGTTTAATTATAAAAAGTCGCTTTAAATTATTATTTTTGCAAAGTTTTAAATAAAATTACTCTGTAATGATAACAAAAATAGAGAATCTTAAAAAGGAAATTGAAGCGTTAACAGCATCAAATGCCGAAGAGGTAGAGGCTTTACGCATTAAATATTTGAGCAAAAAAGGTGAGGTAACTTCGTTATTCAACGACTTTAGAACAGTACCTGCAGAACAAAAACGTGAGGTTGGTAAACTTCTTAACGAACTTAAAGAGTTTGCAACTGAAAAAATCAACACTATAAAAGAGGAGATTTTGAGCAACATTAAAGAGGATGACACTATCGACCTTACTCGTTCGGCTTATGTTTTGAAAAGAGGAACTCGTCACCCATTGGCTATTGTAAAGAATGAGATTTGCGATATATTTGGTAAACTTGGTTTCTCAATTGCTGAGGGTCCTGAGGTTGAGGATGATTGGCATGTATTTTCATCATTGAACTTTGCAGAAGACCACCCTGCTCGTGACATGCAAGACACTTTCTTTATTACTCGTAACCCCGATGTTCTTTTGCGTACACATACATCATCGGTTCAATCTCGCGTAATGGAGAAAACACAACCACCTATCCGCATTATATGTCCAGGACGTGTTTACAGAAACGAGGCTATCTCGGCTCGCGCACACTGTTTCTTCCACCAAGTTGAAGCATTGTACGTTGATAAAAACGTAACATTTGCAGACCTTAAACAAGCTCTATTGTTCTTTGCAAAAGAGATGTTTGGTCCTGAAACAAAAATACGTTTGAGACCTTCATACTTCCCATTTACCGAGCCTTCGGCAGAGATGGATATCTCTTGTAACCTATGCGGAGGAAAAGGATGTTCGTTCTGTAAAGGTACAGGTTGGGTTGAAATTCTTGGTTGCGGTATGGTTGACCCCAACGTTTTGGAAGCATGCGGTATTGACAGCAAAGAGTATACCGGTTACGCTTTAGGTATGGGTGTTGAGCGTATTACAAACCTCAAATACCAAGTTAAAGACTTGCGTATGTTCTCTGAAAACGACAAGCGTTTCTTGGAGGAGTTTGAGGCTGCTTTATAGAGAATGAAAATTCAAGACAGATATAACAATATTATAGATTGGTTTAAAACCAATATGCCCATAGCTGAAACGGAGTTAAATTACGAAACTCCGTTTCAGTTGCTTATTGCCGTCATACTTTCGGCTCAATGTACCGACAAAAGGGTAAATATGATTACCCCTGCCCTTTTTGAAGCATACCCCACCCCTGAAGTTCTTGCCGCTGCCACCCCCGAAGCAGTATTTGAATTGATAAGCAGTGTTTCGTACCCAAACAACAAGGCAAAGCATCTTGTTGGAATGGCAAAGAAGTTATTGTCTGATTTTAACGGAGATGTTCCTGCCGATATTGACCAACTGCAAACATTACCCGGTGTGGGCAGAAAAACAGCAAACGTGATTGCGGCTGTTGTTTTCAACAAAGAGGCTATGCCTGTTGATACACATGTTTTCAGGGTGTCAAACAGAATTGGGCTTACCAACAATTCCAAGACTCCACTACAAACAGAAAAGACTCTTGTTAAATATATTCCGGGAGAATTGCTTCCTATTGCACACCATTGGCTTATTCTTCATGGCAGATATGTTTGCAAGGCTCGCAAACCCGACTGTTTGAATTGTGGCATTAAAGAGTGGTGTAAAAGTTATAATAAAGAGTATTCATCAAAAACAGATATAGTATGAAAAACGTTTTAAGAACAACATTTTTAATTGTTATAATGTATTGTTTTATGGCATGCGTAAATGCCTCAGACAACAAAAGCAACGATATAATTCTTGAACCTAAGGAATACATGGAGACATTGAAAGCTGACTCCACAGCATTTCTATTGGACGTTCGCCGTGCAAGTGAATATGCAGAAGGGCATATACCTGGAGCCGCACAACTTGATGTTACTAACGAAGCTGAATTCCTAAAAGGAATAGAGAGTTTAGATAAAGAGAAGACAATATACATCTACTGCCGTAGCGGACGCAGAAGCCGTATTGCAGCAAAACACCTGATAGATAAAGGCTTTAATGTTGTTGACCTAAAAGGTGGTTATAGCGCATGGGAGACAATGTTTAATAATTAAACGCTTCTAAAACAATTCAGTAATAGTTGCCCCAACATAATCAATCAATTGTTGGGGATTTATTTTTAATTGTAATCCCCTAACCCCTGCGCTAACATATATATAAGGGAAATCAGTTGCAGTTGAATGAAAGAATGTCGGATATGGCTTCTTCATTCCTATAGGACAACATCCTCCTCGAATATAACCCGTAAGTGGCAATAACTCTTTCATTGCAATCATCTCTGCACTTTTGTTGCCCGACACTTTTGCCGCATACTTAAGATTAACTTCACAATTCCCGGGAATTACACACACAAACAAGCCATTGCGGTCTCCGCGCAATACAAGAGTTTTGAATACCTGATTTATATCTTCTCCCAATTGGTCAGCAATATGCTGAGCTCCTAAGTCACTCTCATCTACAATATATGGTATCAACTCGTATGGTATCTTTGCCGCATCCAACAGACGTGCAACATTTGTCTTATTTATCTTTTGAGGTTTCATTATTGTTATGAAGCAAATAATAACTACAAAGATATAAAAGTTTATAGTTATACACTATTGTTTTTATTTATATATTTTGTATCTTTGTGAAGATAAACTATATATAGAAAAAAGGATTATTATTGTCAGTATGATAATTCCTAATTCCTAATTTATAATTCCTAATTAATAACAAGATAGTCTGATGATTAAAGTTTCATTACTTAACGGAAATGCTCAAGAGTTTTCGACTGAGAGCAACGAGGTATCACTAATAGATGTATTAAAATCTATTGATCCTCAACTTTTAAATAGTGTTGTTGCCGTAAAAATAAACGGCGAAATTACCGATTTAAGAACGACTATCACCACGGATTGCCAAATTGAACTTGTAACCACAGATAGCAAAGAGGCTCTTCATATTCTTCGCCACACTGCAACTCACATTATGGCAGAGGCTGTTAAACACATCTTCCCAGAGGCTAAAGTTACTATTGGTCCTGCAACAGAAACAGGATTCTTCTATGACTTCGAATGCTCTCCTTTCAGCAAAGAGGATTTGGAGAAGATTGAGAAAGAGATGAAGAAAATCATTAAATCGAATCCAAGAATTGAACGTAAGGTTGTTTCAAGAGAAGAGGCTTACGAACTAATGAAGGCTAAAAACGAGCCTTTCAAATTGGAACTTATCGATGCTATTCCTGAGGGAGAGACTATCACTCTTTACTCGCAAGATGATTTCGTAGACCTATGTATGGGTCCACACTTGTTGAATACAAAGATGATTAAGGGCTTTAAATTATTGTCTACTTCAACAGCTTATTGGCGTGGTGATAAAAACAATGCTTCACTTTCTCGTATCTATGGTACAGCATTCTTCACCAAAGAGGATTGCGATGCTTATCTTGCACACTTGGAGCATATCAAAAACATTGACCACAACAAAATTGGTCGCGAAATGGAGTTGTTCACCACTGTAGATGTAATTGGACAAGGATTGCCTTTACTTATGCCTAAAGGTGCTAAAATAGTTCAAACACTTCAACGTTGGATTGAGGATTTGGAAGATAACGAATGGGGTTACATAAGAACTAAAACTCCTTTGATGGCAAAGAGCGACTTGTATAAGATTTCGGGACACTGGGATCACTACAAAGATGGTATGTTTGTTCTTGGTAACGAGGAGACAGACAAAGAGGTATTTGCTCTTCGTCCTATGACATGTCCATTCCAATATTTCGTATATAAAGCAACTCAACACTCATACCGCGATCTTCCTTTGCGTTATAGCGAGACCTCTACTCTATTCCGTAACGAGGACTCAGGAGAGATGCACGGTTTGACACGTGTTCGCCAATTTACAATCAGCGAGGGACACTTGATTGTTCGTCCCGACCAAATGGTTGAGGAGTTCAAAAACTGTTTGGCATTGGCTAAACACGTTATGGTAACTCTTGGATTGCAAAATGACGTAACATACGTTCTTGCAAAATACGACCCTGCCAATACAACTAAATATATTGGTACTGCTGAGGTTTGGGAAGAGACTCAAGAGCATATTCGTCAAATGTTGCGCGAACTTGAAATTCCATTTGTTGAGGAAGTTGGTGGTGCTGCATTCTACGGTCCTAAAGTTGACATAAATGCTAAAAACGTATATGGCAAAGAGGATACAATGATTACTGTTCAATGGGATGCTCTATTGAGCGAACAATTTGACATGTACTACATCGACCAAAACGGAGAGAAAGTAAGACCTTATATCATCCACCGTACAAGTATGGGATGCTACGAGCGTACTCTTGCTTGGTTGATAGAGAAATATGAGGGTAAATTCCCAACTTGGTTGTCACCCGAGCAAGTTCGTGTATTGCCTATTTCAGACAAATACATGGAGTATGCAGATAAAGTTGCTGCAGAACTTAAACGTAACGGTGTACTTGTTACTGTTGACGGAAGAGCTGAGAAAATTGGTTACAAAATCAGGGATGCACGCAACAACCGCGTTCCATATATGTTGGTTATAGGACAACAAGAGGAAGAGAGCAACTCGGTTGCAGTTCGCAGTCGCTTTGCAGGCGATGAGGGTAGCAAACCTTTGAACCAATTTGTATCGGAAATTTGCGAAGAGATTAGGACTAAGACCATTCGCAAAGAGGTTCCTCAAGAGAATAAATAATTTTGTTTTCATATTATATCCCGAAAGAGGCTGGACCAAATGGTTCAGTCTTTTTCTATTTAAACCACTCCATATTTTGACATACAGATATTTATTTTTACTTTTGCTAAATAATTCAATGTCATTATCATGAGAAAACTATTAACTCTTTTAATTCTTATATTCGCAACAATATCATATGTTCAAGCGAACAACAATAAGTTATCAATAAACACTCGTAACTTAATACGAGATATAAATGAGAGCAAGAAATCTATGCTAAAATCTTCGAGCGAAGAGTTTTCAAAGATTGGAGCATACATAATTATGGAAGATGGTGCAGACCCCTACTCTTTGGAGGAGTACGGTGTTGAGGTTAATATGGTATTGGACTCTATTGTATCGGCACGCATTCCACTCGATGCCATCGATAATATCTCCACCCTCGACATAATTAAAAAAATTGATGCAGGCGGTAGGGTTAAACCTAAAATGGATAAGGCAAGAGAGGCTGCAAAAATAAACAATATTATAAGTGGCATTGATTTACCATCGGCATACTTTGGAAAGGATGTTGTTATTGGTATAATTGACTGCGGCATTCAGTTAGACCACATAAACTTCTACGACGAAAACGGGAACCTTCGTATAAAACGATTCTGGAACCAACATGTAAGTACAGGAACTCCTCCCGAAGGTTACAGCTATGGAAGTGAGTATAAAACCCAAGCGGAGATTGAGGCAGCAGGATATGACGAAACATCGGAGACTCACGGTAACCATGTTACAGGTGTTGCCGCAGGCAGCTATAAAGGCAATGAATTTTATGGAGTAGCACCTCAAAGCGACATTGTTTTTGTCAGCTACAACTACAATGATAATACTGTTGGCTGGAATTCGATAAGTGATGCTATATGTTATATTTATGACTATGCCGACAGTGTTGGCAAACCATGCGTTGTTAATATAAGTTTGGGAGACACATACGGTCCTCACGATGGTTGCTCTATTTTTGACCAAGTTTGCGATGCATTGCAAGGCGAAGGTAAACTTATTGTTGGTAGTGCAGGAAACGAGGGAACAAACAGACAACATATAAAGAAGACTTTCACATCTACCCAAGATAGTTTGAGAACATTTGTATCGTTGCTTACCAAATATGGCTCATATTATGCCACTCAATGCGACTTCTACGGAGAACAAAACAAAGAGTTTAAAGTTAAAGTGTGCGTTGTAAAAACAAGCAACGGAAACATTGTTAACGAAACAGATATTATATCTTCAAACAATATTGGAACTCATACATTCTATCTTTCAAAGGTTAATAATATCGGAGCCCTTGCATCTATTCAGATAAATTGTGAACTTTATCCAGGAAACAACAAACCTCACGTTTGTGTTGTTGGATTGGCAAGTTCTGTTACAACAGGCTACACTTTAGGATTTAAAGTTATTGGAGAAAACGGGAATACAGTTCATGCTTGGACAGACGACTATTACAGCCGATTTACAAACAAATCAAATCTTGAAGGCTGGACTCCTGGAGATTTAGAGAGCAATATTGCCGAAATTGGAGGTACAGGTAAACGAATTATAAGTGTTGGAGCATATAAGACCAAAGTTTATAGCTCAACATCATACATTGGAGAGATATCATCTTTTTCAAGTGTAGGACCTACTGTTGACGGAAGAATGAAACCCGACATCACCGCACCAGGAGAGTATATTGTATCTTCATACAGCAACTATTCGACAATAGTCAGCAACAATGCCACAAACATAAGCAGAGGCGACACCGTTAATGTTGACGGAGTAAACTACTATTGGGGTACTATGCGAGGAACTTCAATGAGTTCTCCAATTGTTGCAGGAACTTTGGCTTTGTGGTTGGAGGCCAATCCAAACCTTACACCTGAAGATGTCAGAGAGATTTTTAGCGAAACAGCAATTAGAGATAGCGAAACAGGTAGCGAACCCAACAATACTTGGGGATACGGAAAACTCGATGCTTGGAACGGTTTGAAGAAAGCTTTGGAATTAACAGGCATTGAAGATAGTTATACCGTTTCTGACAAAGAAGCTGTAAAGGTTTTTGCTTATAATGGAGATGCTAAAGTGTTATTTACGCAGAACGTAAACAACTGTTCTATTTCTATTTACGATATCACAGGTAAATGTTTATACAACTCTTTTGTTGGCAATGCAAATGCAGGAGAAGAGGTTTCTGTCAGCCGTAAAGTGGCTAATGGTATTTACATTATAAAAATAAATGGTGACAATCTTTCAACTGCCACCAAAATTGTTCTATAAATTAGAAATAATTTCTATTTACATATCTAAAAGTCCATCGGGGAGGTTCATTGCAATCTCCCTTTTTTCGTCATCAATATTCTCTACAAAATCGTCAGTAGCAGGAATAAGCAATTCCTCCCCACTCTCTGTTACAACAGAAAACAATATATTTGCCGTACTATCATCAACACCCTCTATTGTTCCTATCAGCTTACCATCGGAATATATTTTGTAACCCAATATTCCCTCTCCACAATTCATTGGTTGAGAATCGGTAATATATTTCATAGGGAAGTATAGTTCTCTGCCCAAGATGATTTTTGCAGATTCTGTATCGTCAATATCCTCAAACTTTATAAGAGCAGTTACATCACTTTTAAAGCGGTACTCCTCAATAAAGAATGGAACAAATATTCCATCGATGTCTGCAACCAAATATGGAGTATCCTCCTCTCCGAAGATATCGTTGATAAAGGTACACGATAACTCACCTGATACTCCATGAGTTTTAGTTACCTTTCCTATTTTTATTACCTCTTGCGGTTTAATCATTGCTAATACGTTGAATTGATGCTCCTAATGCGTTTAATCTCTCATCTATCTTTTCGTAACCTCGGTCAATTTGATCGATGTTGTCGATTTTACTTGTTCCCTGTGCCGACATTGCCGCAATCAACAACGCAATTCCTGCTCTGATATCGGGCGAAACCATTGAGGTTGCACGCAATGGGTGTTGTTTATCTTGACCAATCACAACTGCTCTATGGGGGTCGCAAAGGATAATTTGTGCGCCCATATCAATAAGTTTATCAACAAAGAACAGACGGCTTTCAAACATCTTCTGGTGTATCAACACACTACCTTTAGCCTGTGTTGCCACCACCAATATCACACTCATAAGGTCGGGAGTAAGTCCCGGCCATGGAGCATCGGCAAATGTCATAATAGAACCATCCATAAAGGTCTCTATTTCGTAGTGGTCGTGTTTGGGGATATACAAATCGTCACCCTCCTCCTTTATGGTAATTCCAAGGCGACGGAATGCATCGGGTATTATCCCTAAATCTTTTATTGATACGTCTTTGATACGAAGCTCTGAACTTGTCATTGCCGCCATTCCTATAAAGCTTCCTATCTCAATCATATCGGGCAACAAACGGTGAGAACATCCACCTAAACTCTCCACACCTGTTATGGTTAAAAGGTTTGAACCAACACCCTCAATTTTTGCACCCATCGAGTTTAGCATTTTTGAGAGTTGTTGCAAATAGGGTTCGCATGCCGCATTGTATATTGTTGTCACTCCTTTTGCCAAAACAGATGCCATAAGAATATTAGCAGTTCCTGTTACAGAGGCTTCGTCTAACAACATATAACAACCGTTCAAGCCATTAGATGTAATTTCGTAAGCATGGCGCTCCTCATCATATGAAAAGTTTGCTCCAAGTTTTTGAATTCCCAAGAAGTGAGTATCCAATCTGCGACGACCAATTTTGTCGCCTCCCGGCTTAGATACAACCGCTTTGCCAAAACGTGCCACCAATGGGCCAACAATCATTACAGAGCCTCTCAATGATGAACATTTCTTTAAGAAGTCGTCGCTATTGAGATAATTCAAATCAATGTTGTCTGCCTTGAAAGTATATGCTCCAACGCCAATGCGTGTAACCTTAACTCCCATATCAGCCAAAAGCTCAATAAGGTTGTTTACATCTCTAATATCGGGCACGTTGGTTATTGTTACCTCCTCGCTTGTAAGCAGAACTGCACATATTACTTGCAATGCTTCATTTTTAGCACCTTTGGGAGTTATGGTTCCATTCAAATGGCAACCACCCTTTATTATAAATGATGACATAGATTCTATTTTTTATTATGGCGGTTATTGCGATTGTTGTTATTATTTGTCTTCTTTGCTTGAAGTTCTTTTATTGAACGCAATTTCAAATCTTCAACAGTAATATCTCCCACAACGTCTCCAATATACTCTTTAATATCTTTCAATATTCTCTCATCCTCCACAATCTCCTTTGTTGAGTTATATAGAGTCTTTTTCATGTTGTTTGCCAACAAGGAGAGCAACTGTTTACGCTCTTGGCTATCTTCGGGGAAGGAAGATATTTTCTTCATCATATCCTCCAATAGCTTTCCGTAATGACGATATTTAATTGGAGTTAATTTATATGGTATAGATTTGGGACGAGTATAAAGATTGTCGGGCTTTAAAACCTCGTATGGATAATCAATATCGAGTTTAAAATCAGACATAATAGCCAAATGGTCCCACAACTTATGTTTGAAATCGTCAATATCTCTTAAATGTGGAAATAGATTTCCCATTGTTGCAATTATTGCATAAGCACAACGTGTACGCTCCTCGCGATTCTCAATTTGTGTACAATAGTCAACCATTCGTTGTATGTTACGTCCATACTCCGGCAACTCTAATTTCTTTAACTGTGTGTTATAATCCAACATTATTTGTTTGATATATTATTTAATACTTTGTTTTTGGGAGTTGTTGCTTGAAACTCCTTTAAATAGAAGGGTTGATAGTAGGCAGTATCTTGGAAATCCTGATTACGGAAAGCTCGCTCAGATAGTGCCAACATCCATTTTGCCAATGGTGCTATACCCGATATAAATATGGCATTCTCGCTCTTAATTACATCTTTGCACTTCTCGGCACCATCGCCAAAGAATACCACTTTACGCTCCTTTAAAATATCAGAGAAACTGTTTTCGTCAATTATATTGGCAGCTATTGGCAAGGTTGGTTGCAATGCTCTGTCGTAGATTGCTGAATATACCTCCATACGGCGAGCATCAATCATTGGACATAACAGAGCATCCTCATCGGCATTGGGATTGAACATTACTGCACACGCCATAATCTCTGTTGTATCGAGCGCAATCAAAGGCACATCTAAACCAAAGCACAAACCTTTTGCCATTGACACTCCTATTCTCAATCCTGTATATGAACCCGGACCGCCACTTACGGCAACCGCATCTACTTTTAAATTATTCGATTTTACAAATTCAAGTGCATCATTGACATATCCACCCAATAGCGATGCATGTGACGGGCCATCGAAATGTTCACGATTAAACGCCACCGATCCGTCAACTGTTACTGCCAATGAACACACCTTTGTTGAAGTTTCTATATTTATTATGCAAGGCATATGTAGTTTTTAGTTGTTAGTTTTTAGTTGTTAGTTAACGAGCCTTCGCTCGTTGAAGCCGCTCACGCTCAACAATACTCAAACAAGTTTGTCATTGTATTCGCTTACTCGCGGATTTGTTAGTTATTAATTAGTTTATATTTATTTCTGCGAAGATAATATTTTTTTTTCAGTTTTTAGTTAACACAATGGGGTAAATGAAGTTGTTATTAACAAACATTTTGTTTGTTGAAATAACTAAGGGAATACCGCGCGGACATCAACTACCCCGTAGGGGCGGTTGAGTTTACGAAACCGAAAACTAAAAACTAACAAAGCCACGAATAAGCGAGTGCAAAGTTATACTTGCATAAACTTTGCCGAGCGTGAGTGGGTTCGAGAGATGAATATCTCTCAACTGAATTAAATGCCATAGCATTTAATTTTACTCGCAAACTGCGCGGACAGATAGCCCGCTGTAACGGTTATAGTCGTTCCAGTCCACGTAGCTCGAATTGAAGACCAAGTAGCAGGCGTAGTAGCTGTCGTCCGTGCCGAGCGAACTCGACCTGTAGTAGCCGTAGTCGCCTGCACTGTAGAGACCGCCGTCGAGGCGACAGCCCGCCGCAGGAAGAAATATGGAGTTTCCGTTCTTTTTACTTGTTACTTTATAGCCTTTTACTCCGTTTTTAGTGGTCCAAGTCCAAGTGCAATTTGAGGTATTGCGTAATTCAGCTTGTTCTTCGCTTGTTGGCATTCGCCAATTGCCTCCCCAATTTACTCTCGCTGCATCGTCTGATAGTTGAAGTTTGGTTTTATTATCTACTGTGCCATAATATGAATTTACACAATATTTGGTCATTGAATATTTATCACCATTACAATATTTGTAGGTGCTCCATTCGTATATTGTCTTTGGTGAGGTTTCGCCCCAAGCAAAGTAATCGCCGTAACCTTCGGGTGTGGTGGCTCCTACATTACAGGTTGCCCATTTTATTCCACTGGGCAAGCCAAGGTCAATATATTCGGGTATAAATTCCTCAAAATTTGCGACAAACTCTGTGTCTGCTGTTATTGTTGCCGTATATGGATTCGCGGTTGATACTTCTGACCCGTTTACTGTCCAATTAACAAAACCATATCCGTCGTTGGGAGTAGCGGTGAGGGTTACCTTTCCGTTAGGTGCTAATTGCGTTTTATCCACTTTGGCTGTTCCGCCTTCGCTTGATACTACGGTTACTTTATGTGTGATAAAGTTAGCTTTAAACTCTGTATTTGCTATTATTGTCGCTGTATATGGGTTCGCGGTTGAGACTTCCTCTCCGTTGACTGTCCAATTTACGAAACGGTAACCCTCTTGTGGTGTAGCTGTTAAGGTTACTTCTCCGTTATACCCTACTTCTGTTTTTGAGGCTTTGGCTGTTCCGCCCTCGCCTGCTGTTACTTTTATTGTATATATCTCTTTTTCAAAGTTTGCTCTAAATTGTGTGTTGCAAATTATTAATGCTGTATATGGGTTCTCTTTTGATACCTCTTTTCCTTCCACTGTCCAATTGACAAATCGGTAGCCTTCTTGTGGGGTGGCGGTTAAGGTTACTTCTCCGTTATACCCTACTTGTGTTTTTGAGGCTTTGGCTGTTCCGTATTCCATTGTCTCAAATGATACGGTGTATGTTCCTAATGTGGGGTCAAAATTTGGATTACACGATATTAAACTAACTGATATTAATATTATAAGTATTCTTATAATGTGGGCGTAGTGTTTTATATTGTTCATAATTATTTATTTTTTATAGTGTATGCAAATTGCGTTATTATTTATGCAAAATAATGTTATTTTTTTCAGATAAGCAAAGTAATGGCTGATAAAAGAGCAGATGTAAAAGGTGCTGTAAAAGATATTTATTTTAAAGTATATGCTATGTGCATATTTATGTGTACCTTTGTTTAAAATTCACACATTATGAAAAAATTATTTTTAACTCTTGTTTTTGCTGTTGCATCGTTTAGTTTGTTTGCTCAGCTTAATATTCAGATGCACTACGATTTTGGTAATGTTGCATACGGCAATCAACTTTCGAACCGTCCTCATTTAACTGCGACAATAGAGAATTTTACTCCTGACAGATTTGGTAGTACTTACTTCTTTATTGATGGTAATTTTGGTGGCAATACAATGATGAGTGCATATGCAGAGCTTTCTCGTGAGTTCCGTTTCTGGAAAGCTCCTGTTGCTATTCACATTGAGTATAATGGTGGTTTGCAAGAGGGGTTTGGTTATGATGATGCTTACCTTGCCGGTATTGCTTATAACTGGGCAAGTGCAGATTTTAGCAAAACTTTCTCGTTACAAGCTATGTACCGCTATGTTGCAAGACAAGAGAAGGGTTATAAACACAATTGGCAGTTGACTACTGTTTGGGGTATTAATTTTGCCAAAGGGTTGTGTACATTCTCGGGTTATGCCGACCTAAACTTTGACAAAAAATTAAACGGGTATCTTATGTTTACAAGCGAACCTCAATTCTGGTTTAACCTTAATGCTTTGAAAAAGGTTAATGACAACATGAGGTTGAGTATTGGAACTGAGTTGGAATTGAGCCAAAACTTTATTTGGCCTACTGACGGATTTAACAACCGTTTTTATGCTATTCCAACGATAGCCGCAAAATGGACTTTCTAAAAGCAGATTATTACTCTTTAAACAATGTTTTTACAGGAGATATTTGTATCTTCGTACACTTAATTTAGATAAAACTTAATATATTATTATGTTATACTCAATGACAGGATATGGGAAGAGTGTTGTAAAACTTCCTTCTCGTGATATTACAATAGAGATTAAATCGTTAAATAGCAAACAGTTGGATTTGTCTGTTAGAATTCCTTCGGTATACTCGTCTATTGATGGAAGCATCAGAAGCAAAATTGCGAAACTTGTTGAACGCGGTAAGGTTGAATTTTCGATGAGAGTTGAAAATATTTCTTCATCGAATGGTGCTTGCGTGAATATTCCTGTTATTAAAAAGTATAAGGAGCAGATTGTTGATGCTGCCTCTGAAATTGGTGCTGTTGTTCCTGAGAATTGGTTTGAGATTCTTTTACGTATGCCCGAAGCTATCACTACTGAAGTGAAAGAGGTTGACGAGGAGGAAGAGTCTGCTATATTGGCTGGTGTTGACGAGGCTATTGAGGCTCTTTGCAAATTCAGAGAGCAAGAGGGTGCTATGTTGCAATCGTTCTTTGAGAGCAAACTTCAAAACATCAGAGAGCTATTGAACAGTGTTGAGCCTTACGAAAAAGAGCGTATTGAGAAGATTAAAGCAAGACTTATTGAAAATCTTGAAAAAATAAAAGAGGTTGATTACGATAAAAACCGCTTTGAACAAGAGCTTATCTTCTATATCGAAAAACTTGATATCAACGAGGAGAAGCTACGTCTTGACAACCACTTGAAATACTTTAAGGAGACTATGGATGGGAAACAAGGTCAAGGTAAAAAACTTGGCTTTATTGCTCAAGAACTTGGTCGCGAAATTAACACTATGGGTTCAAAAGCCAATAATGCGGAACTACAACGTATTGTGGTTGAAATGAAAGATGAGTTGGAACAAATTAAAGAGCAAGTTCTAAACGTCTTATAATTGATTGTTAACTATGAAAAGAGGGAAATTGATTATTTTTTCGGCTCCTTCAGGCTCGGGAAAATCTACTATAATAAACTATTTATTGGGGTGTAATTTGGATTTGGCTTTTTCTATTTCTGCCACATCGCGCGCTCCAAGAGGTAACGAACAAAATGGAGTGGAATACTTCTTTTTGACTCCCGATGAATTTAGAGCAAAGATTGCCAACGACGAATTCATTGAGTACGAAGAGGTGTATAAAGACAACTTTTACGGCACTCTTAAGAGCGAAGTTGAACGTATCAGAGAGAATGGTATGAATGTTGTTTTTGACATTGATGTTGTTGGTGGTGTTAATATTAAAAACATTTTTGGCGAGGAGGCTCTGTCGATGTTTATTATGCCTCCAAGCGTAGATGAGCTTCGTAACAGACTTGTTGGTAGAAACACCGATAGTGCCGAGACTATTGAAAAACGTTTGGCTAAAGCCGAATATGAGATTGGTTTTGCTGATAAATTTGACAAGGTTGTTATAAACGACAATCTCGACAGCGCAAAAGCCGAGGCTCTATCAATTATTAAAGAATTTATTGAAAAGTAATGGAAATTGGTTTCTTCGGAGGGTCGTTCAACCCAATTCATATTGGTCATCTGATTATTGCCGAGCATATTTGCAACAATGCCGGATTGGATGAATTATGGATTAGTGTTACGCCTAAAAATCCGTTGAAAGCCGACTCTTCGCTTTTGGATGAGAAGCATCGTGTTGAGATGGTGAAAAGAGCCATTGAGCGTTTTGATAAGATTAAATATTGCGATATCGAACTCTCTCTGCCTATCCCCTCTTTCACTGCCAATACTTTAAGAGAGTTGTGTAAGCGTTATCCCGAACACAACTTCTCGCTTATTATCGGGGCTGACAACTGGTTGCTTTTTGACAAATGGAGAGAATTTGATTTTATACTGAATAATTTTAAAATTATTGTTTACCCTCGCCCGGGATATGATATTGACATAAATAGTCTGCCAAATGGTGTTACCTTATGCAATACTCCCGAGATAGGAATTTCTTCGACTATGGTAAGAGATAGTTTCAAGTGTGGTAAACCTGCACACTCATACGTTGCCGAGGCTGTAAGCAATTATATTGTTGAGAATAATTTATATACCTAAACCAATAGGAATATGGACGAATACGTTTATGGCAAAAACAGTGTAGAGTTTGTTACTGTTTGCGTTGAATTTTGTGCATTGATTGAGGGTGCAAACAACCAAGAGAGAGTTGAATTTATTAATAAGGCTTCAAAAATTTTGCCTTTGCTATATATTAAAGCTTCGCTTATTACTCCCGAGGAGAGTTTTGTTGACTATCCCGAACGCTTTGTTTCGGAAGAGATGTATAATGCTGTTAAAAGTGGCATTGAGCAACAACTTGGACACAACGATGCTTATTTGGAGGTATTCATGGAGGGTATGCAATATAGCGACACTCCTATCACTGCTTTTATATCGGAAGATTTGGCTGATATTTGGCAACCTATTCGCGACTTTTTGGAGATATACAGGCTTGGGGATGAAGATAACTCAAGAGCTGCATTAAGCGATTGCTTGGAGGCTTTCAAAGAGTATTGGGGTCAAAAATTGGTAAACGTTTTGCGTCCTTTACACTCTTTGCTCTACAACTCTGAGAGTTTGGAGAGCGACGAAGATTATGATATGGACTTTAACAACGAGGAGATTGATAATGAGTATTGAGAATGTAAAAAACATATCAAACAATAATATAGATTCCAATCTTATAAAAATTTCGAAAGAGGATGTTGCCCTATTGGAAAAGGATTTTTTCGAGGGGAGAATAATTGTTATTCAGTCGAACGAGGAGGCTAAAAAGGCAATTGCTTATCTATCTGAATTTAAAAATGTTGGAATCGACACTGAGAGTAAACCCTCTTTTAAGAAAGGACGCCAAAATAAAATAGCTCTATTGCAAATTTCAACTGATGAATGTTGTTTTCTGTTCAGATTGAACATTATGGGACTCTCTCCTGAACTTGCAACATTCTTAGAAAACCCAAACATAACAAAGGTTGGACTGTCGCTTAAGAATGATTTCATGATGCTTCGCGGCATATCGGCATTCACACCAAAGGGCTTTGTTGATATTCAATCGATTGTAGATAATTATGGTATTGGAGAAAAGAGTTTGCAAAAGATATACGCAATTTTGTTTGGCAAGAAAATTTCAAAATCGCAAAGATTGTCGAATTGGGAAGCTGACGTTTTAACAGATGCTCAAAAACGCTATGCTTCAACAGATGCTTGGGCTACACTTAGAATATACAAAAAACTTTTATCGCTTTAATTCCTATAATTAGTTAGTCAATAAAAACCTTTACCATTCTCATATGTTTATAACATACGTATGGTTAAATGGTTATGATTAAACTTTACAATATTATCACCCTTATTCTTATTGCATATATAGCCGTAATGGCTTATTGGGCAAGAGATTTGATAATAATAGATAAGAACTATTTGGAGTTCTCGATACTTATAGGTATCAGTCTGATTGCTATTTTTCTGCTAAGATACTCCATTAAACTGAGAGATAGAAAAAATAACGATGATGATGAGTAACTTTTACTTCTCTTCAAGTTCAATTACCTCCAAATCTTTAAACTCTTTTCCGTCAATTGTAAAACGCACCAACGTTCTTACTTTATGAAATCCGTACACTCCAGCCGCCCCAGGGTTTATGTGTAATAGGTTTAGAGTTTTATCGTACACTACCTTTAGAATATGAGAGTGACCCGAGATAAAGAGTTGGGGCGGACGATGAAATATTTCGGGTAAAACCTCTTTTGCATAACGTCCGGGATAGCCTCCAATGTGGGTTATCCATACCGAAACATCTTCTATCTGAAACTTTTGATGCTTGACTGTTCGCAAACGAATTTCCTGCCCATCAATATTTCCATATACTGCACGAACGGGCTTTATTGCCTCCAATTTTGCAAGTACCTCCTCGGAACCTATATCTCCACAATGCCATATCTCATCACACTCGGCAAAATGCGTTGCATAGCGTTCGTCCCAATATCCATGCGTATCAGATAATATCCCTACCCTTTTTGCCATACCTTTTATAAAGTTTGTATGCGAAGATAACATTTAAATTTGTTTTAAAGGTTCTATCTCAGTGCTTTTTTGTAATTTTGCGAACTATTTAATTTTTAATAAATAAAGTATGGATGTATTTCTTTCCGCAGGAGGTTTTATTTTAGGTATAGCACTTATTTTATATGGTGCTAATTTTCTTGTAAGAGGTGCTTCGGCTCTTGCTCGCAAATTTAATATAAGCGAACTTATTATTGGTTTAACAATTGTGGCCTTGGGTACGTCGTTGCCCGAATTGGTTATTAGTGTAGGATCTGCTATTAAAGGTTCTTCGGGTATTGCACTTGGTAATGTTGTAGGTAGTAATATCTTTAACGCTATGTTTATTTTGGGAATAACAGCTCTTATTACTCCCATTAGATTTAATGGTCGCATGTTATCAAGAGAATTGCCATTTAACTTGTTGGCATCAGTTGTTTTAATTCTTGTTGCCGGTAGCATGGTTATTGGCGGAAATGAAGATGGTTTTATAAGCCAATACAGCGGTATGATTCTTTTGTGTTTCCTTGCTATATTTATTCGCTATACATTCTCTATTCCTAATGAGGATGGCAACGAAGAGGAGGTGGAACTTCCCCTACCCATATGGAAAATTGCTCTGTTTGTTGTTATTGGATTAATAGCTCTTATTTTTGGAGGTAAAATTTTTGTAAGCAGTGCAACAGAGGTTGCCAGAATGTTAGGTATGAGCGAGGCTATTATTGGTATTACAATTGTTTCGGCAGGTAGCTCATTGCCCGAATTGGCTGTATCGGTAAATGCAGCACGCAAAGGAAATGTAAGTATTGCCTTGGGTAACGTTTTAGGTAGCAATATTCTTAATATATTCTTTATTTTGGGTTGCAGTGCTGCCATAACTCCAATATCACTAAACGGCTTCAGCCCCATTGATTTCTTTGTTCTTTTGGCTGCATCTGTTCTTGTATATATTGTTGGTAAGTTTGGTGGTAAAAACGTTATAAACCGATACGAAGGTGCTGTTCTTACCTTAGGATATATTGCTTATACAACATATCTTATATTGAATGCTTAAGATGATTTTGTTAGTTGTACGGTGCTACGTGCCTTAGTTTATAGTAAAAAGAGGGTGACTAAAAGTAATTTTTTAGCCACCCTCTTGCTATTTATGGTAATTAGGAATATTACATCATTCCGCCCATGCCACCCATTCCACCCATTGGTGCTCCCATAGGTGCTGGGTTCTCCTCTTTCTTCTCTGCTATAACGCACTCTGTTGTTAAGAACATTCCTGCGATTGAAGCAGCGTTCTCTAATGCTACACGAGATACTTTAGCGGGGTCGATAACTCCTGCTGCAAAGAAGTTTTCGTATGTGTTTGTACGTGCATTGTAACCGTAGTCATCTTTTCCGTCTTTTACGTTTTGTACGATTACTGCTCCTTCAAGACCTGCATTTGCCACAATTTGACGTAGAGGCTCTTCAATGGCACGTTTTACAATGTCGATACCTGTTTGCTCATCATCGTTGTCTCCTTTTAGTCCTTCGATTGAAGCTATGGCACGGATGTATGCTACACCTCCTCCAGGAACAATTCCCTCTGCAATTGCTGCACGAGTTGAGCAAAGTGCGTCATCAACACGGTCTTTTTTCTCTTTCATCTCAATTTCAGATGGTGCACCAATGTAAAGAACTGCTACTCCACCTGCAAGTTTTGCAAGACGCTCTTGTAGTTTCTCACGATCGTAATCAGATGTTGTTTTCTCGATTTGTGCTTTGATTTGTGCTACACGAGCTGCAATTGCCTCTTTGTCGCCTGAACCGTTTACGATTGTTGTATTGTCTTTGTTTACTGCAATTTTCTCTGCTGTTCCAAGCATATCGATTGTTGCTTTCTCCAATTGTAAACCTTTCTCCTCAGAGATTACGATACCTCCTGTAAGTATTGCGATATCCTCTAACATCTCTTTTCTGCGATCGCCGAATCCAGGTGCTTTTACTGCACAGATTTTCAATGATCCGCGAAGACGGTTTACTACAAGTGTTGCAAGTGCTTCGCTATCTACATCCTCTGCAATTATCAATAGAGGACGTCCTGATTGTGCTGTTGCCTCAAGAATTGGCAACATATCTTTTAGTGAAGATATTTTTTTGTCGAAAATCAAGATGAATGGACGCTCCATTTCGCACTCCATGCTCTCTGTGTTTGTAATGAAGTATGGAGAGATATATCCACGGTCGAATTGCATTCCCTCTACAACCTCTACTGTTGTGTCTGTTCCTTTTGCCTCTTCAACTGTGATTACACCCTCTTTTTTAACTTTCTTCATTGCCTCAGCAATAAGTTTACCAATCTCCTCGTCGTTGTTTGCAGATATGCGTGCTACTGACTCGATTTTTGAGAAGTCGTCACCTACCTCTTGGCTTTGTGCTTTGATGCTCTCTACAACTTTAGCTACCGCTTTGTCGATACCGCGTTTCAAATCCATTGGGTTTGCTCCTGCTGTAACGTTTTTCAAACCTACGTTTACGATTGCTTGTGCAAGTACTGTTGCTGTTGTTGTTCCGTCTCCTGCATCATCACCTGTTTTTGATGCTACCTCGCGAACAAGTTGAGCTCCCATGTTTTGGAATTTGTCTTCCAACTCAACCTCTTTTGCTACCGATACTCCATCTTTTGTGATGTGAGGCGCTCCAAATTTTTTCTCGATGATAACGTTACGTCCTTTGGGGCCTAATGTTACTTTTACTGCGTCTGCCAAAGCATCAACACCTTTTTTAAGCTCTTCGCGAGCATCTATATTGAATTTAATATCTTTTGCCATAGCTATATAGTTTTTATTTGGTTCTTATATTATTTTATGATTGCAAGAATGTCAGATTGACGCATGATAAGATATTTTACTCCATCAAACTCAACCTCTGTTCCTGAATATTTGCCATACAATACGTTATCGCCTTGTTTTACAACCATCTCCTCGTCTTTTGTTCCGTTACCTGTTGCAACTACTTCTCCTTGAAGAGGTTTCTCTTTTGCTGAATCAGGAATAATAATTCCGCTTACTGTTTTCTCTTGTACAGGCGCTGGTTTTACCAACACTCTGTCTGCTAATGGTTTAATTTCCATAATTATTGTTTTTTAATTTTATATATCTTTTAAATGTGTAAGAGTTTATTTACTTACGTTTATATCTATACCAATTCTGTGCCAATTTTTTTATCTATTAAAATATGACAAAAAGACAGAACAACGCAACCTTGCTACTGACAAGATTGCGTTTATTTATAACACATACCCTATATTTTTTGTTTTAGGTACTAAAACATAACAGATGTTGTTGCTGTAAGGTATAGTTCGTGTTGTGGTTTTTCTGAAATATGTGACAAGAATTTAAGATGATAATCACACATTAATGATATGCGTAATTTCTCTGTTGCCAAAAATGCAAATGAACCTCCTGTTGTCATTGTTGCACTTCCGTTGTTTGTTGCAATATTGTAATTGCTCCACGATGATCGGTTGTTGTATAGGTCATATCCAAAAAGAAGTTTTGACGATAATGCCCATCGTGAAGATAGTGGCACATCAAAATATGAACCTGCATTTAGAGATAGAGTCTTTAGTCCATCTTCCAAAATTACATCGCCCTTTGCCATTATATTTTCACTAACTGTTGCTCTCATTCCCACTCCTACGTTTTTATGAGGGAAATATGCTCCTTCTACTCCGACAACACTTCCGGGCTTTATTCTTAAGTTTTCTTTTGTAAGGTTGTCGCCCACAACAAATGATACTCCCGCCACTGTTGCAAAGAATGATGGTTTACGTCCATACTCCCAACGAGGGGTATCTTTTTGATACTTCAATCCTTTTTCTTTGAATATAAGGTCGGCAAAATAATATCCTAATTCGGCTGATACTACTCCTATTCCCGCTCCTACCAATACGTCGCTGAGCCAATGGCGTAAATTTAGCTGACGACCTACTGCTGTTGCCGATGCCAAAGCATATGAGGTTATGGGTATCCATGGCGAAAGGTGACCAAACTCTTTATTCAACAGCGTTGCCGACATAAAGGCTGTTGCTGTGTGTCCTGATGGGAATGAATTGGTTGCTCCTCCTGTTGGTCGAGGCATTGTTATTGTATATTTCATCGTATTTACAGTGGCCGCCATAATTGCCGCTGCAAAAGCATCTGATACAAACATTCTTAACCACGATGAACGACCTTTTACTCCACATGCCTTCATTATATACTTGGCTGCCAATGGCGCATATTGAGTGTAATCATCGAAAGAGTTTTTAAAGGTTGAAGGGTATGGTCGCAAATAGTTTGAAAACCTGTTATCTTGAGGTTTTATGGCAAGTGCCGTTACTATAATAGGGACTCCAAAGCCTGCTATTTCAAATGCTTTTGATGATGATATTCTGTCAAATGCAGTTGTTTTATAGTAGACTTTACCCAAATCCCCCATTTTAGAATCAATGGTTTCAAGTTTTATTGTATCTGTAAATCTTATTGTAGAGGTTATGTTTGTATTTGGGTAATATGCAAATGCTTTTACTGTTACGAACAATAACAATAGTGTTATTATCTGTTTACGCATATAAATTATATTTTCAATGTTTTAGACTACAAAAATAGATAAAATAAACTATATTAGAAAATTAGTTTTATTTGTGTGGTATGTGTTATTTGTATATTGAAGGTAAACGTCGAATATACTACCGCTCGCTCAAAAAATATTCAAGCAAGCTTGATATTATTTTGCTCGCTTATTCTTTGATATTTGACTAAACGTCGAATATACTACCGCTCGCTGTAAAATATTCAAGCAAGCTTGATATTATTTTGCTCGCTTATTGTTATATTTGTACTAATAATGTTGGATTATATGATGAGTGAAGAGAGAGATATTCATAGTGTTTTAAAACGATATTGGGGTTACGACTCTTTCCGCCCACTACAGGAGGATATTATAAACTCTGTTTTGGATGGCAAGGACACCTTGGGTCTTATGCCCACGGGTGGTGGAAAGTCGATAACTTTTCAGGTGCCTGCCCTTACTATGGACGGTACTGCTATCGTTGTGACTCCTCTTATCTCGTTGATGAAAGACCAAGTTGACCACCTGAGAGATTTGAATATTAAGGCTACATACATTCACTCGGGAATGAGTAGAAGAGAGACTAATATTGCTCTTGAAAATTGCATTTTCGGTAATTATAAATTCTTGTATGTATCGCCCGAACGTCTTTCGAGTGAGATGTTCTTGGAGAAGTTCCGACAAATGAACATCTCAATGATTGTGGTGGATGAGGCACACTGTATTTCGCAGTGGGGTTACGACTTCAGACCTGCATATGTTAATATTGCAGATATCAGAAAGATTTTCCCCAAAGTTCCTGTTCTTGCTCTTACTGCCACTGCTACTCCCGACGTTATTAAAGATATTCAAAACAAACTTCTTTTTAAAGAGGAGAATGTTTTTACAAAGAGTTTTGCTCGTAAGAATATTGCATATGTTGTTCGCGATACCGAGGATAAGAGTGGCGAACTTATAAGAATTTTAAACCGAGTAAAAGGTAGTGCCATTGTTTATGTTCGTAACCGTAAACGCACAAAGGAGGTTGCTTTGGAACTTCAAGAATGCGGTATATCTGCCGACTTTTTTCATGCCGGTTTAGGTAATGAAGACAAGAACAACAAGCAACAAAAGTGGAAAGATGACGAGTGTAGAGTTATTGTTGCAACTAATGCTTTTGGTATGGGTATTGACAAACCCGATGTAAGGGTTGTTGTTCATATGGATTTACCCAACTCTCCTGAAGAGTATTTCCAAGAGGCAGGACGTGCAGGTCGCGATGGCAAAAAGGCGTACGCTGTTATTCTTTACTCTAAAAAAGACAAAACTAAGCTAAATAAACGTATTGCCGATTCATTCCCCGAAAAGGAGTTTATTGTCAAATGCTACGATGCTTTGTGCAACTATTACGAGATTGCTGTTGGTTCGGGTGAGGGGTTGGTTAAAGAGTTTGACATCAACAAATTCTGTTCTATTTTCAAATTCCCTGTTTTGGCAACATACAATGCAATTAAAATTGCAGAACTGTGCGGATATGTGGAATATGTTGAGAATGTTGACAGCGCTGCAAGAATGATGTTTATGGTCGACCGCGAAGAGTTATATAATTGGCAAGGTACTCACCCAAATGAAGAGGTTGTTTTGGAGTGTGCCATGCGCTCGTATAGTGGCATGTTCTCGGAATATGCTTATATTAATGAAGATCAACTCTCTCGACGTTCGGCTCTTTCGCAAAGGGAGGTATGCGAGGCTCTGATATCGTTAAGCAGACAGAGAATTATTCACTATATCCCACGCAAACAAAACCCTTATATATATTTTCCGGTTCCAAGAGAGGCTACTAAATATGTGCATATAGGCAAAGATGTTTATGAGGAGCGTAAAGAGAGATTCTCTAAAAGGATTGAGAGCATGATTACATATGCCACTCATGATAAAAAATGTAGACAACTTCTGCTTTTGGAATACTTTGGAGAGAAAAGCGACAAATGTTGCAACGTATGCGACAACTGTCTTAAATCGGATAATGAAGATGTTGACAAGAGAGAGTTCTCTGAAATTGAAAGGATGATAAATGAACTTCTCGAAAACAGACCTTGTAATATCAATCAGATTGTTAATGCCATTCCTTTAGACAGGGAAAAGGTTATTGAGGTTGTACGCTTTTTGGTTGATGAGGAGTATATTGTTTACGATGAACCTTTGTATAGATTAAAATAATTTTGATTTATATATTTGAATATAGATTTTCAATTTTAAATTTGTACTTTTGTATATTACTTTATTAACTGTTCGATACGTTATGAAGAGATTTTTTATACTTATTTCTATTGCGGCAATTTGTTTTGGTTGTGTAAATAATTCAAACAAAGCCAACGAGAGTAAGATTACAGTGGAGAGTAATTTTCCCTCTGATAAATTGGAATTTGCTTCGTTTATGGATACTACGGTATACCATATTGCAAACATCGATTCCATGCCTTGTTTGAATGTTACTTTTGATATTACATATCCTTTGGCTACAGGGGTTGCAGGAAACGACCAACTTCTAACAAAAGATTTTATCGCAAACTGTGTTGGTAAGGAGTATGCAAATAAATCATCTATTGAAGAAGCTGTAAAAGCATTTACAAATAGCGAAATAAAGAGATATAAGAGTGAAGTTTGTGGCTCTACTCCTGAGAATAAAATTGTTGGAGAAATTTGGATGAACTACGAATATTATGCAAAAAACAGTATTCTATATAATGCTCACGGTATTTTAAGTTACTCTTGCTATGTTTATACATTCACAGGTGGCGCGCATGGAATGAACACGACCTCGTGCTACGTTTATGACGTATACGAAAATCAAGAGATTGGAATTAACTCAATCTTTAAAGAGGAGTCATTACCCAATGTCCTTTCTCTTATAAAAGAACAACTTGCTCTTCATGAGGGTGCTGAAAGCATTGATATGAGTTATGTTAATGTAACAGAGAATTTCTATGCTGATGAAATAGGTATTCACTGGATATATAACCCCTATGAAATTGCTCCATATGCTGTTGGCTCTATCGAGGTGGTTCTACCCTACTCTAAAATTGAAAATTATTTCTTAGAAAACACTCCTATAAAAAGCATTTTATAAACTATTGAATTATGGAGAATATTAAACGATATTTTAAAAATCTTACCGAGACTCAAATCTCCCAATTCGAGGCTTTGGATGCTCTATATCGCGATTGGAATGAGAAGATTAATGTAATTTCTCGCAAAGATATTGACAACCTATACGAACACCATATTTTACACTCATTGGCAATTGCTAAGATTATTGAGTTTACTCCCGAGTCTAAAATATTGGATGTTGGTACAGGTGGAGGTTTCCCTGGTATTCCTTTGGCTATTATGTTCCCAGAATGTAAATTCTTATTGGTTGACCGCACAGGTAAAAAGATTAGAGTTGCAGAGGATATTGCAAACCAAATAGGATTGAAAAATGTATCGCTTCGTCAATGCGGTGTTGAAGAGGAGAAGGGTCTATTTGATTTTGTTGTCAGTCGTGCAGCCATGCCTATGAACGAGTTATTTAGAATAAGCAGAAAGAACGTGGCTAAACATCAACAAAACGCTCTTCCAAACGGTATTATTGCTCTTAAAGGTGGTGATTTGACTGCCGAAGCTGCTCCATTTAAAAATATTGCAGTTACATACGATCTTACCGAATTCTTTTCGGAGGAGTTCTTCAAAACTAAAAAAGCTTTGTTTGTTCCTGTAACAAATCGAAATAAATAAGAGGTATGCTTAAAGTCAAATGTTTTGTTTGTAACTCGTTTTGCGAAAACAGTTATGTTGTTTATGACAGCAACACCAAGGAGTGCGCCATTATTGATGCAGGATTTTACTACGCAGATGAAGAGGATGCAGTTGCTCACTTTATAGAGAGTAACGATTTAACTGTAAAGTACCTGCTAAACACTCACCTTCATTTAGATCACTGTTTTGGCGTTACATTCATTAGCGAACGCTATGGCGTGGAATTGAGTGCAGACAATGCAGATGAAATGCTTCTTAAGCTTATTCCTCAACAATGCGAGATGTTTGGCATAAAACTAAATGCTCCTGTTCCGAAACTTAAAAATATTATTAAAGAGGGGGATACGATTGTGATTGGCAACTATACTCTCTCTGCAATAAGTGTTCCCGGACACTCTCCCGGAAGCTTGTGCTACTACTGCAAAGAGGATGGGCTATTATTCTCGGGCGATGTTCTTTTCAAAGAGAGTATTGGCAGAACTGATTTATATGGTGGTAGCTACAAGGCTCTTAACGAAAATATTACCTCTAAAATTTTCACTTTACCCGACAACACTATTGTCTATTGCGGACACGGTCCTACAACCACTATTGGGTATGAGAAGGAGTATAATCCTTATTTTTAGTTTGGCAACAGTTGCTCTGCAAAGAGTAATAGTAACATAGCTATTTGAAGCACCAATATAAATGGTACTCCTATTGTAAATTTTTTGTGCTTTGTCTTGTGACGAAACACTCTCATTGCCAATAAAGCGCCTATTGAGCCTCCTACAAGTGCGGAGATTATAAGTGTTCTTTCTGAAATTCGCCATTTCGTATTTTTTGATTTATGTTTGTCTATTCTGTATAAAATATAGGCAAACAAATTTACTGCAACGATATAAATGGCAAACAAATATTCAAACTTCATTTGTTATAAAAATATGGGAGAGTATTTTGCAATACTCTCCCGGTTTTCATAGTTTTAGATTTATTCAATCTCCTATTATTAATCGTTAGTAGTTGTGAACCACTTAACGTATGCAAAGTCTTGACGGTGAGGCAATGCTGGGTTTTTAGGATATACGCGGAACGCATATTTGAATGAACCTGCACGCAATACTTGATAATCATATTTAAATGTTGTCAAGTCGCCATCTGTTTTAACAACCTCAAGTTCTTTAATTATACGGTGCTCTTTTCCGTCTTTGTCCTCAAGAACAACCAACTCAACACCTAAACAGTTAGGTAATCCTTTGCGGTCGATAGTAACCTCGATAGGATATGACTTACCTACTTGTAGTCCTGCCTCATAGTTGTCAGGAGTTTTTACGTCAACTACGCTGATTGCATCCCATTTCTCAGCAACCATTTGTTTCCAAGCTGCAATTTCTTTAGCCAATTTGTAGTTGTCTGCTTTCAACAATGCACTGCGTGAAGCCTCTTTTGAGTAGAAACGATCTACATAATCAAGAATCATACGGTTCATTGTAAACTCAGGTGCGATTTGTGCAATTGAGTTTTTGATATATTGAATCCACTCAGGTGAGTATCCTTTGCTGTTTTTAGCAAAGTATAGAGGTATGATTTGGTTCTCCAACATTGAGTAGATTGTAGCTGCGTCCAATTGGTCTTGTTGTCCTTGATCTTGGAAAGTACGTTTTTCTGTCAATGCCCAACCTGCACCGTCTTTGTAACCCTCGTACCACCATCCATCAAGTACTGAGAAGTTAAGAACACCGTTCATCTCTGCTTTCTCACCAGATGTACCTGATGCCTCAAGAGGACGAGTTGGTGTGTTCAACCAGATATCAACACCAGAGATAAGACGTTTTGATACTTGCATATCGTAGTTCTCCAAGAAGATAATCTTACCGATGAACTCAGGACGACGTGAAATCTCAACAATTCTCTTAATCAAACCTTGACCTCCACCGTCAGCTGGGTGAGCTTTTCCAGAGAAGATGAATTGTACTGGGAAGTTAGGATTGTTAACGATTTTAGCCAAACGATCCAAGTCTGTGAACAATAGGTGCGCACGTTTGTATGTTGCAAAACGACGAGCGAAACCGATTAACAATGCGTTAGGATTGATTTTCTCAAGAACTGATACGATACGAGAAGGATCGCCTTGGTTTTTCAACCAGTTCTCACGGAAGTCCTCGCGAACATAGTTAACAAGTTTGTTTTTCATCTCTTTACGAAGGTTCCAAATCTCCTCATCGGGCACATCGTAAATTTTGTTCCACATTGCACGATCTGCTTGATTTGTCAAGATATCTTTACCTAAGTTTTTCTCATAGAATGATTTCCACTCTGATGATGCCCAAGTTGGAAGGTGAACACCGTTTGTTACATAGCTAACATGCAACTCATCGGGGCTGTATCCTTTCCAGATTGGTTGGAACATGTTTTGAGAAACTTTTCCGTGCAACCAGCTCACACCGTTTACCTCTTGGCAAGTGTTACAAGCAAATACACTCATTGAGAATTTCTCGTTAGTTCCTGGGTTCTCTCTACCCATATCCATCAACTCTCCGAATGAAATTCCAAGACGCTCTGGGAACTCATACATATATTTTCCGAACAATGACTCGTCAAAGCTGTCGTGTCCTGCAGGAACAGGAGTGTGAACTGTATATAATGAAGAAGAACGTACTACCTCAAGTGCCTCAGCAAATGAAAGTTTCTCCTCTTGTACATAATCTACCAAACGTTGAACGTTGATAAGAGCTGCGTGTCCTTCGTTACAGTGGTAAACCTCTTTTTTGATACCAAGACGTTTCAACATCAACATACCACCGATACCCAACATATACTCTTGTTTCATACGGTGTTCCCAGTCACCACCATAAAGTTGGTAAGTGATTGAACGATCGTACTCACTATTTTGATCCAAGTCAGTATCAAGCAAATACAAAGGTACACGACCTACGTTTACTCTCCAGATGTGAGCGTAGATTACTCTTCCTGGGTAAGGTACTTCAAGAACAATAGGTTTACCTGTTTCGTCACATACTTGGTCAAGAGGCAATTGGTTGAAGTTTTGAGCCTCATAGTTAGCAAGTTGTTGTCCGTCCATTGATAGAGTTTGTTTGAAGTATCCATAACGATACAAGAAACCAACTCCTGTCATATCGATATTAACATCACTTGCCTCTTTTAGGTAGTCACCTGCCAATACTCCAAGACCTCCTGAATATATTTTCAATACGTTTGACAAACCGTACTCCATACTGAAATATGCTACTGAAGGCATATCTGTACGACGAGGCTCGTCCATATATTTACGGAAGTTTTTGTATACAGCGTTGATGCGAGTCATCATTGCTTTATCAGCAGCAATCTCCTCAAGACGCTCATAAGATAGTTTTTGCAACATCAACACAGGGTTTCCTGCTGTGGCACGCCACAATTCTGCGTCTATATCTTTAAATAGATTTGTTGCTTCTGAAGTCCAAGTCCAAAAAATATTTTTAGACATCTCTTGCAATGCCTCAAGTTTCTCGGGAACGTCAAACTTTACAGTTACATTTCCCCATTTGGGCATGTTTGTTTCACTTACTTTTACTTTCATTTCTGTATAATTTATAAGTTATTTGCTTATTTATTTGATTTTTTGTTTTGTGCTAATGCTTTAACATATACCTTCTCGTACTCTGCGATGAAGTTGTTCCACAATGCTTTTTTAGATGTTGCTGTTGCAGCCTCGCTCAAAGCTGTGTAGTCTTTCTCTTTCATCTCTGCAACCGATGCAATTGTCTCGGCTATCTTTGTTGAAAGTTCGTCGTAGTTAGAGTCGGTACGAGGTATTACATATACTCCGCTTCGTTTTGAAACTTTACTTACCTTCTCCATTACCCACATTCCAAATCCTGAAAGTGAAGTTGTTACTGTAGGTATTCCAAACGCTACGCTCTCAAGTGGTGTGTAACCCCATGGCTCGTAGTATGATGGGAAGATTGTCAAATCGAATCCCGGTAATACTTGATAGTAGCTCTTATTCAAGATTCCGTCATCTCCTTTTAGGTAAGAAGGAACGTAAATTACTTGAATCTTGTCGTCAGCCGAAGCATTGAACGATAATGAGCGTATTTTGTTGATAATGTTATCCTCGTTGAAATTGTGGATTGCGTGTGTTACAAATGGTGCGTCTAATTGAGTTGCATCTGCAGGAAGTTTTTTCATGCGAGCAACTACATCCTCACGAGCATCTCCAGCCCATGCAGGCACCAATATAAATGCTATAATTTGACGCTCTCCATTATATGAATCTGATAGTTTTTTCAAAGAGTCAAGGTACAAATCAATTCCTTTGTTGCGGAACTCGTTACGACCTGAAGTTGTTACCAATAACGCATCATCTGCAGGTTTTTTACCTGATAATGCTGCAGCTACTTGCAACAATGTTTTACGAGCCGCTGTACGAACCTTAGTGTACTTCTCAGCTGTAGGAACCATCTCCTCCTCAAATCCGTTAGGAGTAACATCAGGTTTGCGACCTATAAGTTGTGTACTCTCTTTTGCGGTGATGCTACTTACTGTTGTGAATGCATCAGCATTTAGCGCTGCATTCTTCTCAACAGAGTGCTTTGATACCATATTCAATTCGGCAGCCATTTGATCTCCAAAATAACCTGGTAGATAGTCGTATAATGGTTTGCCGTTTGATGCTATTGAACGCCCTACTGATGTAGCATGTGTTGTGAATACTGTTGCAATAGAAGGAAGGTTTTTCTTAACATAAAGCAATCCCATTCCTGTTGTCCACTCATCAAAGTGTGCTACTACATTGTATTTCTCTCCTTCAATGAATTTATAGAAACTCTCCATTGCTCGAGCTACAGATACAGCAAACATACATGCTTCATCGTAATCGCCATATGCAGGTAACGAATCGATACCGAAATCGTTCCACATTTGACCATAAATTGCATCACGTTCAGCAAATGTATCTTTGAAATCAACTAAAATTGCTATGGGAGTTCCGGGTATTTGCCAACGACCTACTTTTACTTTCAATCCGGCATCGGTAGCAGCTTTGCGCCAACCCTTTAAAAGTGTTGCACTCTCTTTGAATGCGATATTACCGCCCTCTAAATCAGGACCGAAGAATATTACTTTATCTTTGTTTTTTTCTTGAAGTGTTCTTGCTTTTGTTGATAGTACAGTATATATACCTCCTACAAGGTTACATACTTCCCAACTTGCCTCAAATATATAATCAGGGGTAGTTTGTTTCTTCATTAAATAAATATTAAGTTAACACTGAATTGCCCATAAAACCTACGTTTACGGACAACTTTACATTTGTCTAATTTCTACTTTTCTAAAATTAGACCGCAAAAGTACTCATTTTTTTTGAGTTATGAAAATTATATTATTACAAAGTTATCAACAATTAAGCCATTTTTCTATACAAATTTCCATTAAAATGGGCATATTAATTTACGATTTGCCAATATTCAATAATATTTGCGAAATCTTTTACAAAGTCTGAATAAATTTTAAACAAGAGCTAAATTCTGTAAAATTTCATGTTTTTTATCGAAGCTGAATACATTTTACGGCTTTTATTTTGAAATAACAATGCTAAATTCTATTTTTGTAGGATATAAAAAGCATACACATAAATTTTAATGAAACCTTTAAAATCTGATTCTGTTGTAATAATTCCAACTTACAACGAGATTGAAAACATTAGAGATATTATCACTGCAGTAATATCGCTACCTCAACGATTTGATGTTCTTATCGTTGACGACGCATCTCCCGATGGTACAGCCGATGCTGTAAGAGAGATGCAATCAAAATTCGAAAACAGAATATCTCTTATAAGCAGAGAGGGGAAATTGGGCTTGGGCACTGCATATATTACAGGCTTTAAATGGGCTCTGAAAAACGAATATGAATATATATTTGAGATGGATGCCGATTTTTCGCACAACCCCAACGACCTTATTAAACTTTACGAGGCTTGCAACACAGAGGCCGACGTAGCAATTGGTTCTCGCTATATTTCGGGAGTGAATGTCGTAAACTGGCCTATGGGCAGAGTTATTATGTCGTATTTTGCTTCGAAGTATGTAAAACTAATAACAGGAATGAAAGTTGCCGATGCCACAGCTGGTTTCATGTGCTATCGCCGTAAAGTTTTGGAGAGCATCAATCTGGATAAAATTCAATTTAAAGGTTATGCATTCCAAATTGAGATGAAGTTTAAAGCATACAAATTAAACTTTAAAATTAAAGAGGTACCTATCATTTTCATAAACCGCACTCTTGGTACAAGCAAAATGAGTGGAGGAATCTTTAGCGAAGCCTTTTTTGGGGTAATAAAACTTAAACTTAATAGTATTTTCAAATAGTTTTTAGTTGTTAGTTTTTAGTTGTTAGCTAAAAACTGATGGCTAATAGCCAAAAGCTAAAAGAGATGATTTTAATAAAGAACGCAACGATAGTAAATAGAGGAGAGAGCCAAAAAGGCTCTCTGCTTATAAATGAGGATAAAATTGAGAAGGTTGCCTATGGCGAGTGTCCCCAAGAGTGGATTGCAGATGCAAAAGAGGTTATTGATGCCGAAGGCCTTTGGCTTATACCTGGAGCTATTGATGACCAAGTACACTTCAGAGAACCAGGCTTGACTCACAAAGCAGATATTGCAACCGAATCGCGTGCAGCAGTGGCAGGAGGTATTACTTCATTTATGGATATGCCAAACACAAACCCACAAACAACTACCATAAATGATGTTAATTGGAAGTTTGACCGTGCTGCAGAAACGTCTCTTGCCAACTACTCATTCTACATTGGTGCAACAAACGACAATATTGACGAACTTTTAAAGGCAGATTTTAACCGTATTTGCGGAGTTAAACTTTTCTTGGGTTCATCAACAGGAAATATGTTGGTAAACGAGAGCGAAACTCTTAACAGAATTTTCTCAGAGGTTGATGCAATTATTGCCATACACTCCGAATCTGAAGAGGTTATAAAACGCAATAAAGAGTTTTACATTGGCAAATACGGCGAGGATTTACCTGTTAAATTTCACCCACTTATTAGAGACGCCGAAGCATGTTACGCATCAACAGCCAAAGCCGTTGAACTTGCCACTCGACACAATGCCCGCTTGCACGTTTTGCATATATCAACAGCAAAAGAGCTTACTCTATTAGAAAATAAACCATTAACAGAAAAACGTATTACATCTGAAATATGCACTCATCATTTATATTTTGATGATAGGGATTACGAAAAATATGGCAACCTTATAAAATGGAACCCATCCATTAAGAGCCAAGCAGACAGAGATGCGTTAAGAGCAGGATTCAACAACAACCTAATTGATGTTGTTGCAACCGACCATGCTCCTCACCTACCATCAGAGAAAGAGGGTAACTGCCTAAAGGCGGCATCAGGAGGACCACTGATTCAACACACTCTGCTTGCTCTGTTTGAAATGGCTAAAGCAGGAGTATTCCCAATTGAAACAGTTGTTGCAAAAAGTTCTCACGCCCCTGCACTTTTGTATGGAGTAGAGAAACGCGGATATATTAAAGAGGGATACTTTGCCGACATAGTTTTAGTAAACCCCAACAAACCATACACTGTTGAGAGTAGCAATATATTGTCAAAATGCGGATGGTCTCCATTTATCGGACACACATTCCCCTGCTCTATTGAAAAGACATTTGTAAACGGACGTTTAGTTTACGACAACGGAACAATCATAGAGAACCAAGGCAACGCTAAGGAATTGAGGTTTGTATAATTGACGTAAAGAAACATTTAATAAATTCTCAACTTCAACATAATAAAAAATCACACCCTCTGATGCCAAACATTCAGAGGGTGTGATGCATATTGAGCATAGGCTCTATTAATCTACATAATCTTGCATTCCAAAGTCTTTGCCCGAAGGACGAGTTACCATTTCAGGAGGTAACACTTTCTCCACTTCAGGTTCAAGAGCGGCATTAATTCCATCGGCAAGAGTTTTAATAAATGCAACGCGACGTTGATCCATCATCCATACAAAGCACTCAACTCGCATTGTAAATACATTCTCTGCAGTTATATAGTGAGCAATATTATCTTTGCTAACAGCATACCACTCATTCTTATCACAATTGTAGTCGTATGTCTTTTTAAGTTCTTCAGAAATGATATTATACAACTTATCGAACTTTTCAAAGTCTTTTACTCTACTCAATGGATCGTTATACGAATCGTCATGTTTTTTTGAGTTGTAGCAGAAATGCACTTGTTGAGGTCTTGAACGTGGTCCGATAGCACCCAAGAATGGAATTGCCCAACTTCCAGGTCGAGACGTCAAACGATTTATATCATCAACAAAGAGTTTAAAATTAGGACACTCTTTAGCTGTAGATATATTATAATAAGATATAGTAGAGTTAGGATCAATCTCAACCTCTTTTGACACATAGTTAAAGCCACCAATTTTTGCAATATGGTATGCCAACCATCCTGTACAAGGTTCGGTATGTCCCGAAGTACTTACTATTGTTACCTTTGAACCCCTGTCAATACAGCATCCATAAGGAGTGTTACGTTTATAGTTGATAATAACAATCTTATCTGTTTGACTATCCACAGCATTTGAAGCATTAGCCATATTGTATAGATGCAGACAATCTGAAGCTTCAACAGCTTTTACCACATCTTCAGTTGTAAGGAATTTACGAGTAAGAACCGTATTTAAATCTTTATAACGAGGAACCACAAACAGAGATGTATAGTGTTGATCTTTCTCAAACTTAAAAGAATGAACTATTCTCTTAATATTATTCTCAATCTCCTCTTTTTTGGCATCATCTTCCATAATCTCGCTGAAGCCCGAACCTATAAGACCTGCAGGCACAGCAAAAATAGCAATTCCCAGAACACCTATTATAACTGCAATAACTCTTCCCACGAAAGTAATGGGTGGTGTATCGGCAAAGTTTCCGGGGTCACCAATGTATTGTGTAAATGCCCATACAACAGATGTCCATCCGTTATTATACACATCGGGTTGAGCATCGTGTTCAACAAAAAACAGAACGAATGATAGTATTAAAGTTACAATGGTAAGAAATTGTAATGAAACTACCATTTCATCTTTTTTAGACTTTACTACTCTCGAAAGCACGTTGAAAGCCTTCATGTAACGGAATATGCGCAATAGACGAGCAATACGGAATGCCTTTAATGCTACATAAGGAACTTGCATAAAGAAGTTTAAATAGAATGGGAAGGTTGATATCATATCAATAAACCCATAAAATGAGAAGCAATATCTTATTCTACCCCAAAATCCTTTATACTTAGGGTCTATTAAATCAGCACACCATATTCTTAACGAAACCTCAATGGTAAACACCGCTGTAGTAACATAATCAATAATATGCAACCACTTACCATATTGTTCCACAATACCATCATAGGTTGAAAGGAACACCTCAAGGGTTGATATTAAAATCATTCCAATAATAACATAGTCAACAATGTTGTGCCACTGTTTTGTATGGAGTTTGTCATCAAAAACTCTACTTAAATCTTGTTTAAACTTCTGAACCTTAGTCATAATTCTATTTTCTATTAATCTTTACCTTTTTTTTTGCCAACCATATTTTATCTGCACTTATTTCAATTGAATCATGTATAAATGACTCAACAATCTCACCTTGTTTATCTATTTTACCCCATTTACCATTCAATCATGGTATGGAGAAACTAATACATTACCATTTTATCTATTAATATCCACTCTTTTTAATTTTTAAATCGGGAGTATATTCTTTTACAACATCCGATTCAAAGTGACGGTTAAGCGCATCTGCAATAGTTTTTGCAATTGCTATGCGGCGTGAATCCCAAAGACAAGCACTCCAAGCAGTACGCAAAATAATGTTGTTACGACTACCTTTGCCCTCCTCAAACTTACGAACATAAAGGTTAGGCATAGTACCATTGTGATATCTTTGATGATCTGAAGCCATTCCAAACTTATCTAATAATTCTGCAGTTACATCTTCATAGAATTTGCGATATGCTGCTGTATCCTGCACTACTAAGTTTTCACCTTCAAAACTCTCATCACCCTTAGCACCACCAATTGTGAAGTGGAATATTGTTGGATAAGCAGGTTCGTTTGCACCGCTTGCTACAATCGAAGTTAAAGTCCAACTACCATCTCTTGAGGTTAGTCTCTCTAAATCCTCCATAAACAAAGGAAGATTCTCTTCATGATTATATCTATCAGCAAAAGTGTAATACGAACGATATGGGCGCATTACTCCAACCTCTCTACTTATGTAGTTAAAGCCTCCGATAAGAGCAATATAATAAGAGAAACTACCTATACATGGGTCTATAAAACTTGATGTTGCAACAATAGTAATTTTTGAACCTCTATCAATACAACAACCATAAGGACGGTTTACAATAAAGTGCTCTACTGCAAGTTTATCTTGTGGATGCTCATCAATAGTTTGTGTCATTGCAAGATTAATTATACGAAATTGATTACTCGCTTGAACTGCATCAAAAATTTCATCCTCTTTCAAACCTATTCTTGCTTGAATATCATAGAATGATAAATAGGGAGGAAGAACTTGAAAAGTTGTTGGTCTGTCCAATTTTCTTTCATAAACAATTTTTAATTTTTCAATGTTATTAGCAATACTCTCCTGTTTAACATCCTCTTCCATGATTTCGCTGAATCCAGAACCAATAAGACCTGCAGGTACAGCAAAAATAGCAATTCCTAAAACACCAATTATTACAGCTATCATTCTTCCAGCGAATGTAATTGGTGGTGTATCGGCAAAGTTTCCGGGGTCACCAATGTATTGTGTAAATGCCCATACAACAGATGTCCATCCGTTATTATAGACATCGGGTTGAGCATCGTGTTCAACAAAAAACAGAACGAATGATAGTATTAAAGTTACAATGGTAAGAAATTGTAATGAAACTACCATTTCATCTTTTTTAGATTTTACTACTCTCGAAAGCACGTTGAAAGCCTTCATGTAACGGAATATGCGCAATAGTCGAGCTATACGGAATGCCTTTAATGCTACATAAGGAACTTGCATAAAGAAGTTTAAATAGAATGGGAAGGTTGATATCATATCAATAAACCCATAAAATGAGAAGCAATATCTTATTCTACCCCAAAATCCTTTATACTTAGGATCTATTAAATCAGCACACCATATTCTTAATATAACCTCAACCGTAAATACCGCAGTTGTTACATAATCCACAATATGCAACCACTTACCATATTGTTCCACAATACCATCATAGGTTGAAAGGAACACCTCTATGGTTGATATTAAAATCATTCCTATAATGAGATAATCAACAATATTATGCCACTGTTTGGTGTGTAGATTATCATCAAACACATTGTTTAGTTCGCTCCTAAATTTCTCTGTCTTTGTCATATCTATATTTCCTTAATTATCCTTATCCTTTTATTCTAAACAACCGCACTACTTTTTGGGATTATTTATTTGCCATGCAAATCCTGCGCTTACAGACCAACACTCAATAGGATTTCGAGCATCTATATTTGCAGCCAAATCGAGTTGAACACGCTCCGAAACCATATAGTTGAACCCGAAGTCTAAACCATAAAAGTTTCCGTAACGGGCAAAGTTGTTATAGCTTTCAGCAAAACAACCAAGGCGTTCGTTTATTGAAAATCCAAGGCATAATGCCACAAATGCCGATGGAGTTGTAGTTGCACCGTCCCACTCTGCACCAACATTATAACCAATGCTTAACCAATCGTTTACGGGATTTTCGAACAATAAGTAAACCGAAGGAGCCAATCGTTCAACAACAAAGCCCTCGCTTCCTGTTTTAGGCAATGCAAGGTTTGCCAATAACGATACTGCAGGAATGGCATCTTTACCCTCAAAGCATGCAATCTTTGTACCTATTGTCAAGCCCGAAAAAGCAGGACGCCATTTTTCTGAATCGTTATAAATAAAGCCATCGCCACTCAATCGTAACTCAACACCTTTAAACAAACCATAACGGAACAGTGTGTTACTAAATGTAAATTGACCACGTCCACCGTCACCATCGTACTGAACACCTTGTTCCCACTGTATTACATTTTTACCCACTACCGCAGGACCTGTTGATGCACCCGGACGGTCGGCAGTAAACTCTATTTCTTGTGCATTTGAAACAAATATTGATATGCACAAAATTAAAAGTGTTGTAATCCTCTTCATCTCAATATGTATTTTTTAAAAATTAACTATTGTATGTAAAATAAATTGATATTATAAGTTCCAACTTTCAGTCTTAATTTTCTTATTTCAAATTTTACTAAAACTTAGAGTCATAACCTTTAAATAAATTGTGTAACAACATCATATTTGGTAATTCCCAAAACTTTGAAATAGTTACCGGACATGAATCCAAATCATAAATCTTTGCTTCTTGAATAGCCAACAAAAAGGGAGAGTGCGTTGCTATAATAAATTGACAACCAAAGTAACGCGCCGAACGCTCGATATACTCAGCAAGTTTCATTTGCAATTCGCACGACAAACTATTTTCTGGTTCATCAAGAAGATATAGTCTATCTGGTACAATTCCTTCAATAAAACGCATAAATCCTGTTTCTCCATTTGAGAACGTTTCAACCTCTGCACCCAAATTCTCGCTAACATATTGATAGCATGTTTGTTTTTTTGCCTTTTTTGTGTGTTTATATTCATCAAGGCCCTCTCCTGTCTCAAAATTTATATGCTTAATACGAGACTTTCTCGCATCAAACCAATCATCAATAACTTTATCACGACGAATATTTACATAACCATTCTTTTGGCGAGTATCAAGCATATATTTAAATATATCATCGCTTGTTATAAGAGTTGTTTTATCTTTTAAATCCAATATGTACTCTTCTGATTCACCCTCCTCATAATCACACATACTAATATATTCATCATAAAACTCTTTATTTGCTTTATTGTATGCAGAATTACGAGCCACCCCCAATTTATTAGCAATAGCATTCAATGCTGTAGATTTTCCAGAGCCATTACCTCCATACAATAATGTTATTCTTTCAAAATCTATAGAATAAAATTCCTTTACAGATAAAACTTTAAATGGATAAAGTTTATTCATACTGCAAGGATTTTCAGAGAAATACCAACTAAGATAATTTTCCTCTTCTTCTAATGATGGAAAATGAAAGCTGTCTAAATATATCATTCTTGGTTATATTCCTTTATGGTTATTAATCATATTAAAGATAAAATATTTTTTCTATTATTATTTGCACTGCCTCAGCCATTGTATTTAGAGATAATGTTGGTAATGAGTCATCAGGCAATGTTTGCCCTTTGTAGTATGGCAGATGAACAAATATGGCTTGTATTTCAGGATTTTCTTGACAGATTGTTAATGCTTCGTAATAGGTGCGATTACAAACATACAATCCACATGAGTTTGAAAGTTTTACAGGTATTCCTTTACGTGCTACCTCAGCAACCAAACTTTTTATGGGTGTTGATGTAAATAGTGCTGTCGGGGCATTTATATTTATTGGTTCTTCATCGGGGATATAACCATCATTATCTGCTTTTTGAGCATCCATAAGATTAAGAGAAACACGCTCTACTTTCACATAATCTATTCCACCCGACTGACCAAGCAGTATAATTATGTTTGGAGAATGTTTTTTAACAACCTCTCTCAACCTGCCTCCTACCCTAAAAAAACTCACCGGAAGTTGTTCAATTACGATGTCGGTATTATCTACACCGAAGGCGGCAACCTTTTCGGCAACCGCCCACGATGAGTTTTGTTTATTTTGTAAAAAAGGCTCGAAACCTGTTACAAGAACTTTCAAAGCTTTAGAATTACTCAACATTCGTGATTTTTATTACTCCAATATTTATATGATATAATAGTGATATAAAAAGTTTTAGCGCAACTATCATTTCGTGTATTTACGAGGAACATCAATAATACTTGATTTCATTTTGCTCTTATTATATTGTTACTAATTGTTTAACGAATATTTTGTGCGATAATAGACTGTATTTGGGACAACGGCTTCTACCTCTACCCAAAGGTAGTTTGTGTATCGCATACGCTCGTTTTCAAAAGCAAGGTATATTGTTTTTAAGCCTTTTACTGGTATGCGTCCATTACATGACTGTGTTCCCAATGTTGAGTAATCAACATCGTAACTAAGTTTCGAAACAGGTTGTGAACCATCTTGAAATTGTTTGGCTTGAGTTTTATTACGGAATACATACATATTACAATAGGCATCCTCATCTCGCAATGGGCGATTGTCATCGAGTATAGTGTTTAAAAGTCCGTTGCTCGACGATTTCTCATATAGAGGCAATCCCATAAATTTTATATTTGTGTAAGAACGAGTTAGATTATCGTGAAACTCGCCATCGCTTGAACGATCCTGCTCACTTGTAGCAATTCGCATTGAGTACAAAATATCGGTTGCTCCGGTTGGAACTTGCACTGCGACCAAAGCCTTGGCACTACCCGAGAATGCAGCTTTTAACTGACCACGAAGAGTAAATTTACGGGGCTCTTCAAAACATTTACGCATATCGATTCCGGGAACAGCTTTTGCTCCAAATTCACCTTTTTGACACTCAATCTGCTCTGTTTCAATAGAAGTTGCATTACACAAACGCTCCATAGTTGTGGGTTTGTAATAAATCTCATAGTCGAGATATTGCGTTCCGTTTGGAATAATCTCAACAAGATATATTGCAGTGTTCTTAATTGGCATCACCTCTTGAATGGCTGTTTTATTGGCAAACGTTTTTAATACGGTGCGACTATTTGCATTGCTTATTTTTACGGTTACCGATTTTGATGCCGAGACATTAACTTTAAGAGTCTCGCCTTTCAAAAGATATACAGGAAATGTTTCGGATGTTTCAAAAAGGCAATCGCTCTCTTTATAGGGATATATTGCCATTTCTCCAATCTGTTCGTTTGTTTTGGTGATTATCTCCTCTTTCAACGTTTTAACCCTCTCTTGAAGGTCTTTGCATGCAACCACTTGTTCGGGTTTTAAGTCCATAGGATTGTATGAGTAATACAAATCTTTACCAAGATCGTGCAGTTGGCGGATCTCATTTCCCGAAAAAGTACTCAGGTCGGAACTTGCAAGAAGTTGTTCCAATTCTTGAACTTGTGCAAATGTATTATTATACTCCTCGAGTGTCTGCTTTGCAATTTTACTTCCACAACTACTTGTTATAACAATAATAGCAAATAGAATAGATTTTGTTAATATTCTCATAACTATTTGTTTATAAAATTATTTCGATTTCTTTTTTGCATTCGCATCAACACGAACATTATGTTTTTTTAAACGTGCATCAACCATAATTTCTGCCTCATCACGATCAAATCCATCATTAACCATATTTTGAATTAATATTTCTCGTTCTTTTGGAGTTATTACACCATCTGATGCAGCAGCCTTAATAAGTTTTCTAAAGCTAACAGGTCTCTTTCCGTTTTTGCTAAATTTACCTCGCCTCCTCATTATAAGGAGGATGATTGCAATAATAAGCAAAATGACAAGAAGTAACACCCACCAATATTCAAGCGCCAAGGTTATTGCATCAAGTATAAGTGCTATTATGAGAATAATAACAAAATATTTAATTCCATTTAACAAACATCCTCCCATGACTCAATAAACATTTCATTTAATAAAATTCAATATTCTTCTATGATATTTGAGTATTATACAGAAACCTCATACTTATCAACTACACGTTGAAGTTTAGTTTGGTAAAAATTAATCGACTCATTTATTGGATCAATAATATCAGACACAGCACCTATCTTCTGTCGGCACACCATAGCTTTATGCTCTACACTATTAATCTCAGCTTGTAAAGATGCTATATGATTTTGCATAGCCCTTTTACGATCACCCTGCAATAACATAGTGAACTTTTTAAGTTCAGACTCTGCACTCTTTATATCACTATCAAATTTTGCAAGTTGAGTCTCATAACCATTCAACTCGCTTTGCAATGTACGTCTAATATTAATTATAGAATCATAATCCATTACTTTGCGTGATTGAGTAACTTGATTAAAGATATCGAAAATTTGTTTTACAACTGAGTCTTTTTCGTTTGTAGATAAAGTGTGTTCAGCATTATTGGTAAATGATTCTATACGTAAACCCTCCTTTTCATCAATTTTGTTAGCAACAGATTCATATAACGAAATCTTATATCTCTCTAACAATCCATCGGCATAGCGTCGTAACATGCCATGCAAAAGAATGGATGGACCTACTAACTCGGCATACTTATCGAGTGTATCAAAAATAAAGTTAAGTGTTTTATCAAACTCAGCTTTCTTCTCTTCTATAAGAGCTTTCTTTCCCTTTGCCATAATCAAGCGACCGAGAAAAGTACGCTGAGTATTTTGTTCGGCAAACACATTTACCATTTTAGGTAACGCATGGGTTATATTAATTCCTGACGCCACCATCATTGCCGTATTGCTTACACTCGACATCAACAAATCTCCTGCATCGGCAAGTAAACACACAGCCTCGTCTCGATTACTATCAATCTCATAGCGCAGACGAGCTTCAGTTACAAAAATAAAACTCTGTAAAACGGATGTAAAACTCTCACGCAACAACTCTTTTTGTTGCTCATTTTCTGCTGTTTTAAGAGCCTTATGGAGACAGAGCATAACATTGTCTATTGCCATAAGGGTCATTGTAGGCGACTGCACATATTTGAGTATCTGCATCTGCGATTGTAAAACATTCACTACAACAGGAGATGCTTCAACTTGCAATGTCTGAAGATAGATGTTAAGCGAATCGATTGAGTCAATTACACGGTTGCCACTCCCCTCCTCAACCTCTTCTTGCGTAAGATTGTTATCAGTTTTAAGAATTGAATTCGAAACTGAAGTAACCTTTTCAATTGCCTTATCAACACCTATTTTCTTCAATACACCAAGGGCATCGTTCAGTTTTAGAGCCATTGTTATCTTCTCTTTTTACCGAATACAGCATTCATTATTGCGCCACCAATTTTGCGTTGTAAACCCTGTTTAGTTGTAGGAATACCAACTTTCCTTGCTACTTTAGTTTTTAAGCCAGAAATTCCAATTGCTCTTTTAAGTGAGAATGATAATCCAGGTATTTTCATAACATAAAAATTTAATTACTATTGAAAAATTAATTCTCTTTTATACTTTTACCCAAAGTCTTTAAGCCTTTACCAATCATTTTGCCTGCTATACCAACAACAGGCACAACGCCCGATACACTCTCAATAACTTGTCCTGCGGTATCAAGAACTTTACCACTTACGTTTTTTAAATTGTCACTTTTCTCTTTACCCTTCATATATTCATAGAATTCCAAGCCATTCATAGCTTGTAAGTCTATTTGATAGACTTCAAGTTTATGAAGTTTTTCCTCTGCCGCAGCAATTGCTTTTTTGTCGGTAGTACCAAAAAATCCCTTAGGTTTACTAACCTCTTGAAGTTCCTTTTTAGCAATCTCTATTGACATTTCGCACTTTTTAATCTCAGCTTGCAACAATCTCTCTCCACGTTCTTTATCTTCGTCCATGATTCTATGTTTATATGATTAAATACATCAACTATTTCCACTCGCCTTTCTTACAGCCATTCTTCTCGCACTCGGTGTTGAATGCAGCTATTTTATTCGTCTTCTCCCTCAAATTTAATACCTGGATAATCGTGCATTACTTTTAATAAGTAAATGCTCAGTTTATCTACAACGTTTAAGTGATTCTTTTGCACTCTCTATTTGGCGTTTATAACTCTCTATATTACGATCATGACGAGCTGCAGCATCGATTTTTTGTTTACGATAACTCGCCTTTGACGATGGTGATGATGCACCTTTAATCAACGAAGCATAACGTTCATTATCGCGTTTTTTTGAATCTTTCTCTCTCGCTATATCGGCACGAAGGTCGATAATTCTCTTTTTGTAATACTCTTTGCTCATGATTGAAAATTATTTAGTTATTGTTATGTTATACTTTTTACGGGCGCAAACACGTCTCTTCAATAGTGATATGTGGGGCGATCAAACCCCACATACCTAAGATAATGTGCAGAGATTATTATTCTTTACCTGCAGCTGTTAAAGTGATGCTGTTGTCAGCAAGTTTGCTATCGTCAGCATTTGCTACTTGTACTCCGATTCCATACATTTCAGCAACTTTTTTCTCGAAGTTACCTACTTGCATGTTACCTTTTACTACAAGTTCACCACCTTTAGCTCCTTCACCACGGATTGATGCTAGTGTTGCATCTTCGTCAGCGAAAGCTCCTTTACATGATACTGCTTTGTACACGCGTAGTGTTGCACCAAAATTCTTTTTGAAATTAGCCTTTAAAGTTTTTACTTTTGTGCGGCCGTCTAATGAAAAATCTGCCATAATTTTTTTGTTTTAAATGGTTAGTTAATTGGTTAATAGATTATTTAAAGTTATAATTGTTATATATTATTCTTAATACTCGCCTCGTGCTGCTTGTCCTATTGTTATTTCATTAGGTACAAGTTTTGTTCCTTTAGCATCTTTTATTTGCACTGTTACTCCAAAGTTTGTGTCAAATAGCTTTTCTGCTGCTCCTACTTTCATGCTGGCCTTGATTTTTAAGCCGTCGGCTTTTGAGTTTACATCTTTGGTTGTTTTTTTATTCAATGCTGCAAGTGTTAACTCTCCATCTGCTATTTGCGCTCCTTTGTAGAATATTAGCGATAGATTGAATGATTTTTTGAAATCTGCTGAAATTGTTTTTAACTTTTTGTTTGGTGCTACTGTAAATTCAGCATTCTTAAAATTGTCTAATAGATTGTTTAATAGTCCCATATCTTTAGTTTTTTAATATTTATTATTCTATTACTATAAACTCTGTGCGGCGATTTGCCTCGGGGTTGTTCTCATCGATTGGTTCGCTTGAGCCTCGTCCTTCTGCTTCAAGACGGTCGATTGATACTCCTCTGCCTACCAAAAAATCGACTGCTGCTTGCGCTCTGTCTTCTGATAGTTTTTGGTTAAACACTGGGTCTCCCTCTGATGAGGTGTGTCCTACTAGTTTTACTTTTAGTTCGGGGTGTTTTGCCATTAGTTGTGCAAGGTCGTGCAATACGAATTTTGCATCGTCCGATAAATCGGCTTTTCCGACAAAGAATGTTGCCGCGTTGAAGTCTTTTTCTATCTCCTCTACTCTATCGATGTAGACGATTTTTTCTACTTCTACTATCTTTTCCACCTCTACTACTTCTGGCTTGCGTAGTGCAAACACTGCTATTGCAGCTGCAAGTAATACGGCTAATAGTATCCATAACCATAAGAGTGATTTTTTCTTTTCGGGTACAGGTGGTACATATCCGTTTAGATACTCTAAGCGGAAGCCTCCTCTTTTGCCTCCTTTGTCGGCTGCCTCAAATTTTGCTACCTCTATATCGTATAGTTTAGCATGTTCTACTATGCGCTCAAAACTGGGTTTTGTCCACATCATTACTACCGATACTTTGCGTCCGTCGCCCATTGTTAGCAACTCGTCGTCTTTTTTGAAATAGTTGTTCCAATCGCCTGTTGAGCCTTTTTCTTCGGCAAAGATGAATATTTCAGAACTTCCTCTGTCGGGGTTTATTTCATTGGGGAATGCTTTACGCAAATCTTCAATTGTTGCTTGGGGATACATCACCATGTAGGCGTGCATTATTCCTAATGCTGTACGGTTTTGAGCTTTTCCGTAAACTCTTACTTTACTTGCCATAATCGTTTGTGTTTTATAATTTGTTTATTATTTCCACTTTACGCAACTTTTTATTGCGTTTTAACGATTATATCCCTAAAGTGCTTTGATTGGTGTGACGCTTAATGATGCGTTTATGAGGCAAAGGTTTTTAAGGACTATCGTTACTTTTTGTGAGTATTCCTTTGCCTCTTAAAAAAATTGGCATAGGCAATGCTCCATGTTCTGCTGATAGGTCCTAGGAAAACCGTGGTAAAGAAATAGAAACAACAGCCTACGCCAAGTCCATATATATAGTGTGAGTATATATGTATAGACTTACACAAGCGCTTGTTTTCTCTTACCGGTTGAATTTCCTAGGTTCATCAGCGAGATAAACAAACTCTTTGAGTGTTTATTTTAATATGTCATCTGCAAACTTATAATTTTAATATATAAAATCAAAATATATTTTAAGTTTTTTAGACATATTTTTCGTAGACTGTTGTTTTGCAAATATATAATTTTTATTAAATATTAAAAATTGTCTTTTTTTGTCTTTCTGCGTCTTTTCCCCTAACTAACTAACTAACTAACTAAC
>JAFYRT010000033.1 GCA_017546805.1 Muribaculaceae bacterium
ACGGCAAATGAAAATTGACTGAGGGATGTTCGAAGAACTCCCGAACAAAAATTTGAATGACTGTTTTATATCAGGTGCGAGAGTTTTTGTAACTTTTTGCGGTCAAAAAGTTTATAAAAAATTATAAGTTTCTGACTAATATGTCTATCATATTGATTTCTAATAGTTGTACAAGCCCTGCGTTATAAGAACATTTTTAATGTATTAATTGACAATTAAATATGTTTGTTGTAATTTTTTACCAGACACCAATAAAAAAGGCAGAGATTAGTTAAAACCTCTGCCTTTTTTCTGAGCTATATTGTAGTAAGTCTATTACAATACACCTTGCGCCATCATAGCTTTAGCAACTTTCATGAAACCTGCAACGTTAGCACCTTTAACGTAGTTGATGTAACCATCCTCTTGTTTTCCGTAAAGAGTACATTGTGCGTGAATATCTTTCATGATAGATTGAAGTTTTTGATCAACTTCCTCTCTGCTCCAGCTAAGTTTGATAGAGTTTTGAGTCATCTCCAATCCACTTACTGATACACCACCCGCGTTGGCAGCTTTACCGGGAGCGTAAAGAATTTTAGCGTTCAAGAACTCATTTACAGCCTCTGGAGTTGATGGCATGTTTGCACCCTCTGATACAGCGAAACATCCGTTTGCAAGAAGTGCGCGAGCATCGTCTCCGTCAATTTCGTTTTGAGTAGCACTTGGCATAGCGATATCGCATTTCTCATTCCAAGGACGAGCACCCTCAACATATTTGCAACCATATTTCTCTGCGTACTCTCTGATGCGTCCGCGTTGTATGTTTTTCAAGTTGAAGATGAATGCAAGTTTCTCCTCGTCGATACCGTCTGGATCGTAGATATAACCGTTGCTGTCAGACATTGTAACAACTTTAGCACCAAGACTCAAAAGTTTTTTAACAGTATATTGAGCAACGTTACCAGAACCTGAAACTGCAACAACTTTATCTTTAATATCGATACCTTTTGTTTTCAACATCTCAAGCAAGAAGTATACGTTACCATATCCTGTAGCCTCTGGACGAACCAATGAACCTCCGAACTCAAGACCTTTACCTGTGAAAGTACCGGTGTTCTCAAGAGCCATTTTTTTGTACATACCGTACATGTAGCCAACCTCACGACCACCAACACCTATATCACCTGCAGGAACGTCAGTTTGAGGACCGATGTGACGCCACAACTCTGTAACGAAAGCTTGGCAGAATCTCATAACCTCCATATCAGATTTTCCACGAGGGCTGAAGTCTGAACCTCCTTTACCACCACCCATTGGAAGAGTAGTAAGAGAGTTTTTGAAAGTTTGCTCAAAAGCAAGGAATTTCAAAATTGAAAGGTTTACTGAAGAGTGGAAACGGATACCTCCTTTGTAGGGACCAATAGCGTTGTTGTGTTGGATACGGTATCCCATGTTAGTTTGAACTTGACCTTTATCGTCAACCCAAGTAACTCTGAAAGTGAAAACTCTATCAGGAATACAAAGTCTCTCAATCAAATTATATTTTTCAAACTCGGGATGTTTGTTGTACTCATCTTCAATAGTCATTAAAACCTCTTCAACAGCTTGATGATACTCAGGCTCGTTAGGGAAGCGTCTTTTCAAATCGCTTAAAACTTTTTTTACTTCCATTTTGCTATAAATTTACGTGTTACTAATTCAATATAAAAACATATCTTCGCTATCAAATTGTTCAATTTTTAAAACCAAAACAATTATCTTTTTTTGAAGACGTCGCAAAGGTAATATACTAAAACGTAATTTTGCAACTTTTTTATGCTTTTTTTTGACAAAAGATGATTTTTTTTCTTTTGTGCTTACAAAAAGTTATGATAATTGTTAAAACAATACCTTTTTGATATATTGTATATTCATAAAATATGCAGACAGTATGCAAACAGTTGTTTGTTTTTAATGAAGTTATTAGATAATTAGAAATTAGAAATTAGAAATGAATTCCTAATCATCCTATCCATCATAGTTCTCCTATTTACCCTCTCTAAAAAAATAAAACTTTATTATATTATAAATCAGTAATTTACCCTCTCCTCGATAAGACGGTTGCTTTTTTGAAAAAAATAACTTTACTTTGTACCTTAGTTTTTAGAAAATAAAAACTCAAACAACTAACAACTACCCGCAGGGCGGCAGAGCTTTGCGATGCCGACAACAAACAACTTTAATAAAAGGATGAAAACAAGACTAATCACATTTCTCGTAGCAATATTTGCCATAATAGGCAGTGCAAATGCACAAAAAACAGTAAAAGTATATAAAAACGGAGAAGTAGTATATAGTGAATATATTACAGATATAGATAGTATTAAATTTGAAGAGCAAACAGCACCTCTTCCAAATACCGAAAACGGCCACGAATATGTTGACCTTGGTCTGCCCAGCGGTCTAAAATGGGCAACCTGCAATGTGGGGGCAGACACTTCCGAAGATTATGGCGATTACTTTGCATGGGGCGAAACCACTCCCAAATCAACTTATAATTTGAGCACCTACAAATATTGTAATGGCTCGTACGATACAATGACCAAATATTGTACAAAATCAAGTTATGGCACAGTAGATAATAAAACCTCCCTTGAATTATCTGACGATGCCGCGCATGTAAATTGGGGAGGCAAATGGCGCATGCCGACAAAAGCCGAACAAGATGAATTAAGAGACAGTTCAAACTGCACCTGGACATGGACCACTCAAAACGGAGTAAAAGGATATAAAGTAACAAGCGTAAGGAATGGTAATTCCATCTTTCTTCCTGCGGCGGGCACTATCGGTCCCAATGGTCTCCTCGATGCAGGCAGCTACGGCACCTACTGGTCGAGTTCGCTCTACACTGACAACGGCAACTACGCCTACTTCTTGTTCTTCACTTCGATCGGCGTGGGCTGGTGCCACGACTGGTACGGCTACGGCCGTTGCGGCGGGAAATCTGTCCGCGCGGTTTGCGGCCCATCAGTATGTACAGTATCAGTATCGGCAACAGAAGGCGGAACAGCAAAGGCTTCCAAGAGCCAAGTGGGGCATAACGCACAAGTAACCTTGACTGCCACTCCCAACGAAGGTTATGTTTTTGTTAATTGGACAGTCAACGGAGAAGTTGTTTCAACTAAGAATCCATATACAGCGACAATAACAGTAAATACGGAATTTGTTGCTAATTTTTTAACACCAGAATATGTTGACCTTGGCTTATCAGTCAAATGGGCAACATGTAATGTAGGAGCCACCACACCCGAAGATTATGGCGATTACTTTGCATGGGGCGAGACATCTCCAAAAACAACATATAATTGGAGCACCTACAAATATTGTAATGGTGATGAATATTCAATGACCAAATACTGCACAAAATCAAGTTATGGCACAGTAGATAATAAAACCACCCTTGAACTCGCGGATGATGCCGCTCATGTAAATTGGGGAGGCAAATGGCGCATGCCGACAGAAGCAGAACAAGATGAATTACGCAATACCTCAAACTGCACCTGGACATGGACCACCCAAAACGGAGTAAAAGGATATAAAGTAACAAGTAAAAAGAACGGTAACTACATCTTTCTTCCTGTGGCGGGCTGTCGCTACTACGACAGTCTCGACATTGCAGTCTACAGCGGCTACTACTGGTCGAGTTCGCTTTACATG
>JAFYRT010000034.1 GCA_017546805.1 Muribaculaceae bacterium
CACAGGTAAGTTTATATGCAAAACGATATAAATATCCCTGAATCCTCAATAACTCATCTTCGAAGCTCTCTTCTTCGTCGTTCTTCATCTCTCTTTCTTTTTTGTTATCATGTAATAACAAATAAGTGGTGAAAAATGTTCGCAAAAATTTTTAGAACACCTCTTTTTTTATGTATTATGTTTGACCAACAAGCCGATAATTTGTTTTTCATATATATTGAAAGAGTAAAAACATTTGTAATTTTACACAAGAATTGGAGTGTTTAAGAATGTGAGATATGAATAAAAAGAGACTTATTATATTTATTCTTTGTGCTATTATCCCAATGCTTGGTATTGGATTGGTGATGCATTTTATTGCTAAGGAGACTTTTAATATTACTTTAAGTGCGGCGGCAATGTTTATTCCTCTGTTATCTGTTGTTATTACTCAACTGATTTTTAGAGAGCCAGTACTAAAAGGGTTGGGTGTCTCATTTAAAGTAAATAGTTGCTGGATTGTTGGCTGGCTATTGATGCCTGTTATAGCTCTTGCTACGCTTGGAGTTACTTTAATGATGTCTGGAGCTGTTTGGAATACTGATAATGAGATGTTGCAAATGGTTCTTAAATCAATGCCTGATGGGTTTGGTGTTTGGGAGATTGTAGCTATTTCTATAATTGGAGGATTGTTTACAGGAACTACTGTAAATGCACTATTTGCCTTTGGTGAGGAAGTTGCTTGGCGAGGTTTTCTTCTAAAATTATTTAGAGGGAAGAGATTTCTTACGGTTGCTTTTTGGGTAGGTTTGATTTGGGGATTTTGGCATACACCATTTGTTCTTAACGGGCACAATTTTCCACAACATCCTGTAGTAGGGGTTTTTATGATGATTCTTTTCTGTATGCTTTTTACGCCAATGCTTATCTATTTTAGGGTAAAGAGTGGCTCTGTTTTTGTTCCTGCTATTATGCACGGTACATATAATGCGGTGGCAGGAATAAGTTTTATTATTGTTTCTCCTTCAAGTGACCTCTTATATGGTAGTTGTGGTTTTGCCAGTATGATTGTTTTACTACTTGTTGATATTTGTATCTATTTATACGACAAGTGTATTAGCAAGGAGAATATATTTACTTCTATTATTTGATAGCCAGCTTCTTTTGGAACTTGAAAATATGCAAACAAAAAAAGAGCAACCTTTCGATTGCTCTTTTGTGCGGATGACGGGACTCGAACCCACACGTCTCTCGACACTAGATCCTAAGTCTAGCGCGGCTACCAGTTACGCCACATCCGCATTGTGGTGGTCAGTAATTCTGATTTCCGAGTGCAAAGATAATAAAAAATATTCAATTACAAATATATTCGGCAAAAAAATATTTTTTATTGATTATTTATCTTTTTTCCTTGCCGATTTAATGATGTTATATGCACCTTAAAAAAGGTGCATCTGTCCGTTTTCATCGGGTGTTGGCTCCTCCCTGTTTTCGTCCTCTTCTGTGTTTTCGTCTATCTCTACAAAAGGTGCTTTGGGCTTCTCTTCCTCTTGCTCGTTTTGTTCTTCCTCTACGGGTTGGCGAGTTGGTTCGAGCTCTTTTATCTCTTCTACTTCGAAGGTGGTTATGCGTTTCCCTTTTGCTTTGAATGATTTTACTCCTATGAAATCTTCGGCTTCAATCTCCAATGCTTCGCGGAACGAGTCGCCTCCTCCGAATGTTACGCCTACTCTTGCGTATGGTTCGTCGGTTAGGAATATTAGGGTAGAGTCGGGGTTGTCGCCTAAGAAGTTTTGTTTCTTGCGCGAGTTCTCCATTTGGAATCGTTTTATGTATGGGTAGCCTTGTTGCGACGCGTCGTTTAGTACGGCTGTCCATACTTTGCCTTCCTCGTATTTTTCGAATACGAGTATGTCGTTTTCATAGTGGTTTGTTACATCGAAGTTCGATGTGTAGAAGTCTCCGTTTTTGAGTACTACAAGTATTGAGTCGCTTCCTGAGAATTCTCCTACATATTCTCCTCTTCCGTCGTTGTTGAGACGTAGTACGTCGCGATCGAACCAAACTTTTAATCCTCCAAGTGTTGATTCTCCTTTTTCTTTAAGGCTTATTCGGTGTATTTCGTTTTTGGTTACGATATTACCCATTGATTGGCGTCCTTTTATGGCTATTTCGCTGAAGCTCTTTTCCATCGACAACGCCTTCATGCGAGGTTTGGGCTTAAAGGTGATTTTAAGTACCTCTGCCTCTCCGTTTGAGTTTGCCGAGAACCATGTTATGCGTGAGCCTGGTTTACCTTGTGTAAGGTCGTACTCCTTGTCGCGCGATACGCCTGTTACCGCAAAACGTTTTATGTATTGCAATCCGTCGCGTCCGTCGCGGTATATTACGTTGTATATGGTGCGTGTGTCGTTCTTTTTGAAGACGTTCAGATATAGGATGTTTTTGCCTACAAACATTTTGTCGGCAACTTTTACTATTTTGTATTTTCCGTCTTTATAGAATATTATGATGTCGTCTATATCAGAACAGTTGCATACATATTCGTCTTTTTTGAGTGATGTTCCAATGAATCCTTCTTCTCGGTTTATATATAGCTTCTCGTTTGCTTCTACAACTTTTGTTGCAACGATGGTGTCGAATCCTCTTATCTCTGTTTTGCGAGGGTAGTCTGCTCCGTATTTCTCTTTAAGATGTATAAACCAATCGATGGTGTATTCAATTATGTGTGCAAGGTGATAATCTATCTTTGCAATGGCGTCTTTGTATGATGCTATCTGCTCATCGGCTTTTACTGAGTTGAATTTCAGGATGCGTCCCATCTTTATCTCCATTAATCGGAGAATGTCATCTCGGTTTATCTCTCTGATGAAGTTCTTTTTGAATGGCTCTAATCTGCCGTCAATATGTTTAACGGCTTCGTCCATGTTGTTACTTTGTTCAAAGCCTTTGTCTTTATAGATTCTCTCTTCAATAAATATTCTTTCGAGTGAGGCAAAATGCAAGCGTTCTGAAATTTCGTTGCGTTTTATTGTTAATTCCTTGCGGAAAAGTTCCACTGTTGAGTCGGCACTTCGACGAAGTAGCTCGCTTACGGTGAGGAATTGGGGTTTGCGGTCGCATATTACGCAACAGTTGGGCGATATGCTTACTTCGCAATCGGTAAAGGCATAGAGGGCATCGATGGTCTTATCTGATGATGTTCCGGGTTGAAGGTGTACCAATATTTCGGCACGTTGTGCTGTGTTGTCGTCAACTTTGCGAATTTTGATTTTTCCTTTCTCCTGAGCTTTGAGTATTGACTCGATAAGTGTTGTTGTGGTTTTGCCGAATGGGATTTCGGTTATTGCCAATGTTTTATTGTCGATTTTCTCTATTTTGGCTCTTACTCTTATGGCTCCTCCTCGTTCTCCGTCGTTGTAACGCGATACGTCGACGAATCCTCCTGTTTGGAAGTCGGGGTATAGTTCAAACTCTTCGTTCTTTAGGTATGCAACCGAAGCGTCTAACAGTTCGTTGAAGTTATGTGGTAATATTTTTGACGACAATCCAACGGCAATACCTTCAACTCCCTGTGCAAGTAGCAATGGGAATTTTACAGGTAGGGTTACAGGTTCGTTGTTGCGTCCATCGTATGATGGTTTCCACTCTGTGATTTTGGGGTTGAATAGAATTTCTAACGCGAATGGTGAGAGACGAGCCTCGATGTAACGAGGTGCTGCTGCTCCATCGCCTGTGAGAATGTTTCCCCAGTTTCCTTGACAGTCGATAAGTAACTCTTTTTGTCCCAATTGAACAAGTGCGTCGCCAATTGATGCGTCGCCATGAGGGTGATACTTCATTGTGTTTCCAACCACATTGGCAACTTTGTTGTATCGCCCGTCTTCGAGTTCGTTCATTGAGTGGAGAATACGACGTTGTACAGGTTTTAATCCGTCCTCGATGTGCGGAACGGCACGCTCCAAAATTACATATGAAGCGTAATCAAGGAACCAACTTTGATACATTCCTGTCAAGTGATGTTTTTTATCGCCCGATGATTGATGCTCTTTTGATGGTGTTTCGGAACTGTTTGTCAAAATCTCCTCTTTCTCCGATTTTAAAGAATTCTCGTCTGTCATCCTTAAATATGTTTAAGTTATAGTGAATTTTATCTTATTTTGCTTTTTTGTGGGCAAAATCGGGGTTAATTACCCAAAATAGTTGCTTAAATTATATTAATAAGGACTAAATGAGCAATTTTACAAGCAAAGATACAAATTAAATCGAAAAAAAACGTTTACTTTGCAGATTATTACGCATATTATAAGATTTTATATAACTAAAACGAAATGACACAAGAAGAGGTTTTCAAAAAATTGATTTCGCACTGTAAAGAGTATGGATTCGTATTTCCTTCAAGTGAGATATATGATGGACTTTCGGCAGTGTATGACTACGGTCAAATGGGCGTTGAGCTTAAACAAAACATTAAGAAATATTGGTGGGATAGCATGATTCTATTGAACGAGAATATCGTTGGTATTGATTCTGCAATCTTTATGCACCCCACTATTTGGAAGGCTTCGGGACACGTTGATGCTTTCAACGATCCTTTGATTGACAACAAAGATTCTAAAAAACGTTATCGCGCCGATGTTCTTATTGAGGAGCAAATGGCTAAATATGACGATAAAATCAATAAAGAGGTTGAAAAAGCGGCTAAACGCTTTGGCGAATCTTTTGATGAGGCTATGTTCCGTCAAACAAATCCACGCGTGTTGGAGACTGCTGCTAAACGCGACGAACTTCACGAGCGTTTTGCAAAAGCTATGAACGATAACGATTTGGCAGAGTTGCGTCAAATTATTGTTGACTACGAAATAACTTGTCCTATCAGCGGAACTCGCAACTGGACTGATGTTCGTCAATTCAACTTGATGTTCTCTACTGAAATGGGTTCTACTGCTGATGGTGCAATGAAGGTTTATTTGCGACCTGAAACTGCTCAAGGTATATTCGTAAACTACATCAATGTTCAAAAAACAGGTAGAATGCGTATTCCTTTTGGTATTGCTCAAATTGGTAAGGCTTTCCGTAACGAGATTGTTGCTCGTCAATTCATTTTCCGTATGCGTGAGTTCGAACAAATGGAGATGCAATTCTTTGTTCGTCCGGGCGAGGAGTTGAAATGGTTTGAGAAATGGAAAGAGACTCGTTTGAAATGGCACAAAGCTCTTGGGTTGGGTGACCAAAAATATCGTTACCACGACCACGATAAACTTGCTCACTATGCTAACGCAGCTACTGATATTGAGTTTGAGATGCCTTTCGGGTTCAAAGAGGTTGAGGGTATCCACTCTCGTACAAACTTTGACCTTGGAAGCCACGAGAAATATTCAGGTAAAAAACTTCAATACTTCGACCCTGAGTTGAACGAATCGTACGTTCCATACGTTATTGAAACATCAATTGGTGTTGACCGTATGTTCTTGAGCGTTATGTCGGCTGCTTATTGCGAAGAGAAATTGGATAACGGTGAGAGTCGCGTAGTTCTTAAATTACCTGCTGCTCTTGCTCCAATTAAACTTGCAGTATTCCCTCTTGTTAAGAAAGATGGTCTACCCGACAAGGCTCGCGAGATTATGAACGACCTTAAATTCGACTTCAAGTGTATGTATGACGAAAAAGATTCTATCGGTAAGAGATATCGTCGCCAAGATGCAATAGGAACTCCTTTCTGTATCACAGTTGACCACGATACACTTGTTGACAATAAAGTAACTGTTCGTTATCGCGACACTATGCTTCAAGAGCGTATCGCTATCAGCGATATTAAAAATCTTATCAGCGAGCAAGTATCATTCAAATCGTTGCTAAAGAAAATTGCTCAAGATTAATAACCGAATGAAGAGATTACCACATATATTGTTTATTGCGATGGGAGTGCTTATTGCACTCGCATCGTGCAATAAAGATGAGAGCAATTGGGAGAAGTATAAAGATTGGCGTAAAGCCAATGATGCTTACATTGAGCAAAAGGCTGAAGAGCTTAATGCCGATGGCACGTATGCTTATGCAAGAATAAGCCCCGATTGGGATAAAGGCAGTGTGGTGCTAATGAAAAAGCTAAAAAAAGGCTCAGGCACTGTAAAACCAACTTATACAAGCTATGTGGATGTTATCTATAAAGGAACCCTTTACGATGGAACTCCGTTCGATTCAACATATTCTTATGTCGATAGCATTACAACCATTAAGCTCTCTGCTACAGTGCAAGGCTTTGCTATGGCTTTGACAAATATGGTGGTAGGTGATAGTTGTGAGGTTATAATTCCTGCTTATATTGGCTATGGCGAGTTGGAGAAAACGGGTATTCCTCCATATTCGGCTCTTATGTTCGGAATAAAACTTGTTGATATTCCTGCATACGAGAAGCCATACGAAAAGAAGTAGTCTTTGTAGAATCTCTTTTTAATACATAAGCCCCAAAGTTTCAAGCTTTGGGGCTTATTTTATTCCGTCGTTAAAAGTTGTTTGTTTCAAGGTTTGTGCGAGTCTAAAAAAGAGCATAAAAAAAGCGATACTTGGTATCGCTCTCTTTTTTCTCTTTCAGCTTGAATTAGTCAGCAATAACTACTGTGTCAATAGCTGTCTCCTCTGCGTTAGGAAGAAGAAGAGTGTCACCCTCGAATGCGTAGTTAGCATCGATAGTAGCCTCAGTGCTTACAGTAGCCTCAGCCTCTTCAGCTGCAGGTTTAGTACAAGCTGCGAAAGATGCTGCGAAAGCAACAGCTGCGAATAAAACTAATTTTTTCATCTCTCTAAATTTTAAATATTTAAAATAATAAATTATTATTGCTTTATATTTCAAAAGCGTTGCAAAGTTAATACTTATTTTTCAAATAAATAGCCTTTTTTGCTATTTTTTTGAAAAAATAAGGGTTTCAAGCTATTTTATAGGTGTAAAATTTGCGTATAAATAGCGTTTTATGCTTCGTTTTGGAGTTTTCTCAAATTCAGTGGGATATATGAAAATCTTTGATATTGTCTCATATGGTGCCACCTCTGTATTTAAGACTTTGCGAATTTCTTCCATAACAGGATCCAAATCTTGAAGCGTTATTCCGCATGTTTCAATAGCTTCATAGTCGGGGTATACCAAGGCTACAAGTTTGCCATCTTTTTCGACTACAAGACTTTCTGATACGAATTCTTTGTTATTTAGTTTTGCTTCAATCTCCTCGGGATAGATGTTTTGTCCGCTTGCCCCAAGTATCATGTTTTTGTAACGTCCTTTGATAAAGATGTTGTTGTCTTTGTCTATGATACCCATGTCTCCGGTATGTAACCAACCCTCTTCGTCAATTACTTCGGCTGTTGCGGTTTCGTTCTTATAGTATCCCTTCATTACGTTTTCTCCTTTTACGCAAATCTCTCCGGGTATTAGATATGGGTCTTCCGATAGGATTTTTACCTCCATTATGCCCTCCAAAATTGAACCTGCCGATGATGGGATAAACTCACTATGGTGTTTGTAGCTGATAAGTGGTGCACACTCGGTCATTCCGTATCCTACGGTGAAGGGGAATTTTATTTTGTGGAAGAATTGCTCCACTTCTGGGTTTAGAGGTGCTCCTCCAATAATAACTTGTTCAAAACGTCCTCCCAATGCGTCTATAAGACTTTTTCTTATCTTCGCATATATTTGAGTGTTTAAAACAGGTAAGTTTACAGCCCATTTCAGTGGTGTGCTGTTTAGTTTGGGTAGTACCTGTTTGCGATATATCTTCTCGAATATAAGCGGAACGGTTATAATTAGATTGGGTTTTACCTCTGCAAATGCTTTTAGCAAAACTTTGGGAGAAGGAAGTTTACCCAACAGCGTAACGTGCGAACCTGCAGCAAGTGGTGTTAGAAGGTCGAATGCACATCCGTATGCGTGAGCCAATGGCAAGAACGAAAGTGCTTTGCTTCCTTTGTAGTGCAAACGTGTTTTTATTCCGTAACATACGTTTCCTGCAAGGTTGTTTCCTGTAAGCATAACTCCTTTGCTATAGCCTGTTGTCCCTGATGTATAGTTGATTTCAACTACTTTGTCGTTTTCAAGTTCGGCATAACAGATATCCTCTTTTTTGAACCCTTTTGGATGCTCTTTTTTGAAGATTGAATCCATGTTGGCAAGAATGGTGCTTACGGTCTCTCCGTCGCGTTGGTCGATGCAACTGAAATCGTTAAGTGAAATAACGGCTCTCAAATTTGGAAGATGTTCTACCTCGATGTTCTCCCAAATATGCTCGCTCAAAAACAACAATGACGATTCTGAGTGATTTACGATATATGAAATGTCGTTACCGTTGAAGTCTTGAAGAATGGGTACTGCAATTGCGCCATACATCATCGCTCCCATATATGTAATAACCCAATTTACATTGTTACGGCCTACAATGGCAATTTTGTCGCCTCGTCTTATTTTGCATTGACGGAACAATATGTGAAGACGCTCGATTTGCTCGGCAACCTCTCCGTATGTAAGGTTTTTAGATGTGTTGTAATCCGAAAGAGCTAACATCTCCCAATTCTCACGAAAACTCTCTTCGTAAAGTTTTATGAAATTTTTCTCTATCATATATCTTTGTTTTAATTAATTTTCGAATCGAAATTTTTCCTCTTGCTTATCGCTCTTTTTTACTTGGGTTAAGTTTGAAAAGCGAAATGAGACCAAAATTCGAACAAATATACAATATTTTATGAAAATTAAAAATAGGATATGTATTGTTAACGCAAACTTTAAGGTTTTGCGAATGGATATTTGTTAACTTTATACTATCTTCGCAGAAAATTATGGATATTATATATATAATAATTGCGTTTATATTTGCCTTGATTGGCATAATAGGTTCTGTGGTTCCTGTTTTGCCCGGTCCTCCTTTGAGCTTTGTTGCTCTGTTGCTGTTATACTTTTGCGATAGAGAGGAGATTTCGACAACACTATTGGTTGTTATGGGTGTGATAATGGCAATTATAACCATTTTTGACTATGTTGCACCCGCATGGATGACCAAGTTTAAAGGTGGTTCCAAAAGTGCTTCTAACGGAGCTTTGTTCGGAATTGTTGTCGGGCTTTTTATGGGGCCGTGGGGCGTTATTGTGGGCCCTTTCTTAGGTGCCTTTATAGGAGAGTTAATGGCTTCTTCGTCAAAGGACAAGGCTTTTAATGTGGCTCTAATGTCGTTTTATGCTTTTCTTTTAACATCGGGTGTAAAACTGATATATGGTGCAGTGGCTTTGGCAATGATTATATATGCGGCAATAAAGTTGATTATTGCTCTATTCTGATTATAGAAACTATATAAAATAAAACAACTCTCTTTTCAGGGGAGGGTCTCTTGAATTTATGACAGAACATTCAATTCTAAATAACAAGAAGGTTGTATATTATACGTTGGGTTGCAAACTTAATTTTGCAGAGACATCGACCATTGGTAAAATGCTTACGCAACGTGGTGTGGTAAAAGCAAAATCGGGTGAGCAGGCCGATTTGTGTATCATAAACAGTTGTTCGGTAACCGAACTTGCCGATAAGAAATGCCGACAAGCCATACGTCGAATTTCGCGACAACACCCTAATGCTTGCATTGTGGTAACAGGATGTTATGCTCAGCTTAAAAGCGAGGAAGTTGGCGCAATTGATGGAGTGGATTTGGTATTGGGCGCAGCCGAGAAGATGGACTTGCCTGATAAATTGGAGTCTTTCATCCTCTCAAATCAAGAGAGACAGATTGATACAACTCCATTAGCAGAAATCAAGAACTTTGCTCCTTCGTGTTCGAGAGGCGATCGTACTCGATACTTTTTGAAGGTACAAGATGGATGCGACTATTACTGTTCGTATTGTACCATACCTTTTGCACGAGGCAGAAGTCGTAATGGATCGATTGAGTCGATGGTTGAACAAGCTCGCCAAGTGGCGCAAGAGGGAGGAAAAGAGATTGTGATAACCGGAGTTAATATTGGTGACTTTGGCAAAACAACAGGAGAGACATTCCTCGATTTGATAAAAGCATTGGATTGTGTTGAGGGTATTGAACGATACAGAATTTCATCGATTGAACCCGATTTGTTGACCGATGAGGCAATAGAGTTTATTGCAACATCAAAACGAATAGCTCCACACTTTCATATTCCTTTGCAATCGGGAAGCGATGAAGTTTTGAAAATAATGCGTCGCCATTACGATAAACAACTCTTCTGCTCAAAAATAGAGAAAATAAAAGCTGTGATGCCCGATGCCTTTATAGGTGTTGATCTTATTGTGGGTATGCGCGGTGAAACCGAAGAACTTTTTAATGAGAGTTATGCAACAGTTGAGGGATTGGATATTTCGCAATTGCATGTATTTACATATTCTGAACGCCCGGGAACACGAGCGCTGAAGATAGAGCATGTTGTAACTCCACAAGAGAAACACGACAGATGCACAAAAATGCTAAATCTCTCGGAAGAGAAACGATTGGCATTTTATACATCGCAAATAGGAGAGTGTCGTCCGGTATTGTTCGAGCAACCATCTCCAGGAGCTTTAATGCATGGATTTACCGATAACTACATCAGAGTGGAGATGCCATACGATAAGAGTTTGGTGAATCGCAGCGGAGTGCGTGTGGATTTGGGTGATTTTACCGACGATAAATCGTCGCTCAAAGTTGAAAAATTATATATCGAGTAGAGTATGAATAGAAATTTGGAAAAGATATTGTACTTCCCGCTGTATATATTGCTATGGCTATTGGCATTGTTGCCATTTTGGGCTTTGTATATATTGTCCGATATATTCTTTGTGTTTGTCTATTACGTAGCAAAATATCGTCGCAAGGTAGTATATGAAAATATGCGTAACTCCTTCCCTGATAAGAGCGAAAAGGAGATTCGCAAAATGGAACGAACCTTCTATCGTCACTTCTGTGATTATGCATTGGAGACTATAAAACTTCTGCATATATCAGATGCCACCACAAAACGACATTTTGTAATGGAGAATACCGAGGTTCTGCAAAAAGCCATTGATGAAAATCGTCAGGTTATTCTGATGCTTGGTCATTACGGAAACTGGGAGTATGTCTTATCTATCTCTTTATGGTTGAATGCTCCCGAGAACGCTGTGATAGGAGGATTGTATCGTCCGCTTAAAAATAAATGGTTCGATGATTTATTCCTAAAACTGCGTTCGCGATATAAAAACATAAATATACCCAAGAATGACGTATTAAGAGAGTTTATAAAGCTCCGTAGAGATAATCGCCCCACTATAATAGGATTCTTGGCAGATCAAACCCCCTCACCTGCGAATATTCACTATTGGAGTAATTTTCTAAACCAAGAGACTCCAATGCTGACAGGAATTGAACGTATTGCTCGTAAATTTGATGCAACCATTATGTATGCAGATATAATAAGAGAGAAGAGGGGGTATTACAGAGTCGTGTACTCTGAGGTGACACAAACTCCAAAAGAGTATAAGGAGTTTGAAATAACCGAAATATACACACGCCTGATGGAGAAAACCATCTTAAGAGCGCCCGAATATTGGTTGTGGACTCATAAACGTTGGAAGCATAAAAGATAGAGAGAACTTATGGCACAAGATACGGCTGTTGTTATATTGAATTGGAATGGTAAACGCCTAATGGAGGAGTTTTTGCCATCGGTGGCAACCTTGTCGCAAGGAGCTGATGTCATTGTTGCCGATAATGGCTCAACAGACGGTTCTGTTGAGTGGTTGAAGGAGAACTATCCATTGATAAGAGTTCTTGCATTTAAAGAGAATCATGGCTTTGCAGGAGGCTATAATCTTGCAATAAAGACCCTCGAAGAGTATAAATACATTGTATTGCTTAACTCCGACGTAGAGGTAACAGAAAATTGGATTGCCCCACTGAAAGAGTATATATACGCAAATCCCGATGTAGCGGCATGTCAACCCAAACTAAAATCGTATACCAATAAAGAGATGTTTGAGTATGCAGGAGCAGCCGGAGGATTTCTTGATAAATATGGTTATCCCTTCTGTAGAGGCAGAGTATTTGACACAACGGAAAAAGACTCAGGGCAATACGATGGTACGCCAAAAGATATATTTTGGGCGACAGGTGCAGCCCTTATGGTAGAGCGTGAGAGCTACTTGGCAGTTGGCGGATTAGATCATGAATTTTTTGCACACATGGAGGAGATTGACCTATGTTGGCGATTACACTTGCAAGGCAAAAGAGTGGTTGTTGTGTCAGAAAGCGTAGCCTATCATTTAGGAGGAGGAACGTTAGCAGCAGGAAATCCTCGCAAAACATACTTAAACTTCCGAAACAACCTCTTTATGTTGTATAAAAACCTTCCATTGAAAGAGGGTAGTAAACTGATTTTTAAAAGAAAGCTTCTTGATGGACTTGCTGCATGTCTATTCCTTGCAAAAGGAAGCTTTGGAGAGGTAAAAGCTGTATGGAAAGCTCATCGCGACTTTGAGAAATGTAAATCCAGATACAAAAATCAACCGAACGCAAACATTCTAAAACAATTCTCAGAGAGCAATCGCTCTGTTGTAGTAGATTACTATTTAAAAGGGAAGCACTGTTTCTAAGTGTAGATACCTTTTATTCCATCTCGCACTTTCTGAGAAAATAAAGGTAATAATACAATAAGTAAAAAAATGTGAACATTTTTCACCACTTATTTGTTATTACATGATAACAAAAAAGAAAGAGAGATGAAGAACGACGAAGAAGAGAGCTTCGAAGATGAATTATTGAAGATTCAGGGATATTTATATCGTTTTGCATATAAACTTACCTGTGACACTGAAAGAGCAAAGGATTTAGTGCAAGAAACTTCACTAAAAATACTTGACAATAAGGGTAGGTATGTTCGCAACGAGAATTTCAAAGGTTGGGC
>JAFYRT010000007.1 GCA_017546805.1 Muribaculaceae bacterium
ATACTCTACATCTTTTGTTACGGTTACGGTGTATGTTGCAGATGTTGATACCTCTTCGCCGTTTACTGTCCAATTAACAAAGCTATAACCGTCGTTGGGGGTGGCAGTAAGGGTGACTTGTCCGTTATGCCCTACTTGTGTTTTATTGGCGGTTGCTGTGCCACCTTCGCCTGCTGTTACGGTTACTTTATGGGTTATAAAGTTAGCTATATACTCTACATCTTTTGTTACGGTTACGGTGTATGTTGCAGATGTTGATACCTCTTCGCCGTTTACTGTCCAATTAACAAAACCATAGCCCTCGTTGGGGGTGGCAGTGAGGGTGACTTTTGTTCCGTTTAACACAATGCCCTCTTGTGATGCTTTTACGACACCTCCCTCGCCTGCTGTTATTTTGAGGGTGTAGTTATCTTTCTCAAAATTGGGTTTAAATTGTGTGGTGGCTGTGATTGTTGTTGTGAAAGGGTTTTCTTTTGATACCTCTTTCCCGTTTACTGTCCAATTGACAAAACGGTATGTATCTTCGGGTACTGCTTTAAGGGTTACCTCTTCGCCCAAGACTACCTCGCTGTTTGAGACTACTCCTATTCCGCCTTCACTAATCTCTACTGATACTTTACAGATTAAATCTTCCTTTTCTGTATCAGGGGTGCATGAGATAAACGTTAATAACGATAATGCAATAAGCATGCTTAAGATGCTTAAATAATTCTTTAATTGTTTCATAATAGTTAATTAAATAGTGTTAATAAATTTTCTACTACATTTTCTATATCATTTGAATTAGATGCCAAATATTTAAAAATTGAAGCAACACCTAACTCTCCTATTTTTTTTGCTCCTCCTTTTAATAGTTCTCCAAAAACATCTGTAATTGAGAGTTTATCTTTTGCGTTATCTTTAGGCAACTTTTTATTTAATAACTCCGTAAGTTCTTCTGCTCTATTATCAGAATAAATTTCATTTATTAATACTGTTAACGCTTCTGGAGTTAGTGAGATTAATTCGCTATTGAAAGATGTATCAAAGAAATAACCTTTGCTTTGCAATTTAGATTTTATTGCACTTCTTACAATCTTATTATCAAGAGAGAATACTATTTTTCCTTTATCAGTCTCAAATTTTGCTTTACACAATGTCTCTAATAAAACTTCTTTTATATAATCATCTGATATTTCTCCATATTTCAATTCAGATTCATATATTAATCGCTTAACTTTTGTTTCTGATATTTTGAGTTCTCGACATATCTCAAAATTTGATTTTCCTTTTAATATATTTTGAGAGAGATAGTAAAATATAAGTACTTCTAAATCATTTTTTGTCATTGAACCAAAACCTCGATTTAGATAAACATCTATTACATCTTGTGCATTCATGGTAATTTTCCCTTATTAAGTGTTTAAATTGTTCCTTTATAAATTCAAATACGCACATAAAAAAAGCACGGAACTTTTAGTATTCCTATTCGGGGGTGTTTGGCGTAACCTGGAAAGAAGAATAACTAAAAGCCCGTACTACAAAGCACGAGCATTCTAACTATTATTCAACTCTTTCCTTTTAGTCGCCAAACTTTCCGAATAGAAGAATAAATGCTAAAACGCTTTTTTCAATATGTATTTTAAAATGTGCGTATCAAACGTACGCTATTGTTTCATAGGCAATATTTTTTTGATTCTTATTTTACATTTCTACTACTACAAATGTATTAATAAATTCTAAATTGTCAAAGGAGTTTATTTATTTTAATATACTATTTATTCTCTAAAACTCTTTACCTCTGTTTTTTGTTATTACTAAAAAACGATTTATGGTTGAGGTTAAAAGAGATAGATTTTTGAGAAATGGATTTAAGGTTGAGGTTAATATTGCTATTCTCTTTTTGAGATTTTTTGTAGGGTTTATGATGTTGACTCACGCTGTTGATAAGATTGAGAATTTTGGTGTTATTGCTGAAGGTTTCCCAACTCCATTTGGGTTAAATTCGTGGGTGGCACTCTCTCTTATAACTTTTGTTGAATTTGTGGGTTCTGTTTTTATTATAGCAGGGCTTTTTACTCGTATTGCTGCAATTATTTTAGGGTTAGGTATGGTTACTGCTGCCTTTTTTACTTTCACCGAGTTTTTTATGAAACAGAGCGAACTTGCTTTAATGTACTTGGGTATTTACATTACCTTGTTTATTACCGGAGGTGGAAACTTTTCTTTGGATAAGTTTATTAAACGGTTTTTTAAAAACAAAAAGAGGACAAACCGCTGATAATGTGTTTATCCTCTTTCTTTAATTTATCTGCTCTATTCTAAAACTTAAGTCCGAAGGTAAAGTTTATTGAGTTTTGTTTTGTGGTTACCTCTGACGATGAAGGTATAAGTGTTGCATCGTCGGTAAATATGGGTGAGTATGCAAACATATCTGATTTTTGTGCATAGTGTTGATATGCCAAATCGATGTAACATTTTTTAAATTTATACCCAGCTCCACAACTGTAGTATGAGCCATTGCCCGGTAGGATGTATGCTGTTTGCATTCCTGCTGTTGGAACTTCTACGGTCACGTCCTTTAACTCTGCATCAATGGGTGTTAACTGTATTGCGTATCCTGCTCGCAACGATAGTGCTTTTGTTACTCGAAACTCAGCTCCTGCTTTTACGGTATGCTCGGGTTTGAAACATGCTTTATAAAAGGCATTTTCAATGGGATAATCATCGCCGTTGTATTCGCTCATTTTCATATTGTTGTAGGCTTTGTATTGATAGTCGGCTGATATTATTGCCTTTTGTCCTAATACATACGATGCTCCTACTTGAAAATTCCATGGCGTGCGAATTTTTATTGTATTGGTTGCCACGGCAGGGGTTAATTGGTGTGATTCTATTGTGTTTATTCCGTTTATTATAAAGTTATTGTCGATTGAGGCATCCATTGTTTGGTCAATGGTAAAGAATGTTGGCGTATGTATGGTTGCTCCTAATCTTAGATTGTCTGTTAATCGGGCTATGATTCCAAATTTTCCGTTAAACCCTGTTCCTCGCATATTGTAGAAGGTGTAATATTGGTAATCTGCTGAGGTTATGTTATACTCTTTGTTGTCTTTATCTACATATATTCCGTCGGTCGATGATAGACGTTCAGAGTAATATACCTCTCGCGTTGTATTGAAATCGCATATTCCCAATGCTACTCCAAAGTAGAGTCTGTCATTGATGTTTCCTCCAAAGTTTATGGTATATTCGTCGTTACGACCATCTTCGAATATTGTTGTGTATGACGATCCTGTTGATTTTTTAGGTGTGAACAATCCATAATAGGTTGATGCTCCGTCGGATGTTGGCGATATCAGGTATGATTGATATGCTAATATTGATAGCCATGGCGATGAGGTTTGATAGTATGAGTCTTTTTCTTCGGTTACTACCAAATCGGTTGATGGGATGCCTTGTGTTACAGTTTCGAGATAGTTGGTAAACGATGCCCCCAAATTTGTAGTGGCACCGTTATATTTTCTTTGGTATGAATGATTTCTGTTGTAGGTTACTCCAAGATTGAAATTTATTAAACCACTCGATTTGCCTGTGAAAAAGGTGGTGACCAACGATAGATTGTCAAACGTAAAGTCTCCGCGTTTGGCTGTCTCTGCATTTGGCGAGATGTTAGATATCCACTGTCCTCCGATTGTGGCAGAAATTTCTGAAGAACGGTATACTCCTATTCCTGCAGGATTTTGAACTATTGACGATGGATCGCCTCCGAGTGAGGTAAATGCGCCTCCCATTGAGACATATCTTGATGTTCCTTTTATTTGACTTGATGATACATTATAGGCATCCATCGCATTTTGTGCAATAATTGCAATGGGGATAATCATCAGTATTGTTATTATGGCTATCTTTTTCATATTGTTTTTATGTTTACGTTTTTATCTCGATCCTCGTCCTCCTACACTACGTCCGCCTGAACCTCCTGCAGGTGAGCCTGAATTCATTCGATTTCCTCCTCCCGAATTGCCTGGGCTATAGCTTTGGCGTGATGGTGTTGAAGTGGATGGTTTTGAATATGATGGTCTTTCAAAAGAGCCTCCGCTTGTTGAGGTTCCTTTGTTGCTTCCTCCAGATGATGTTCTTCCTCCGTATGAGGGTGTCGATTTTTTAGAGGGTTGACCTCCTATGTTAGGAGCTACCGATTGTCCGTTGCGAGATGGTGATGTTGCTCCATTTGGTCGTACTGCTCCATCGGTGCGTCCGCCTGTTCCTACCGAACCTCCGGGTGTGTATCTGTTGCCATGATTGCTTGCCGGACGTTGTGGTGCCGGGGCATAACCAGGATTGTGAGATGGTCGTGGTGCCGGAGCAGGTCTGTATCCGGGATATGGGTGGTGTGGATAATAAGTCGGATAGTATGGGTTATAGGCTGTTGGCCAATACCATGGATCGTATCTCCATGGATTGTAATACCATGAGTTATAACACCAAGAGTTATAATACCACGGATTATAGCTCAAGCTCCAACTATATGGTGTTATCCATGGCGACGTTACTACATTAATAGAGGTGATATATGGTGTATAGTCGTCTTCTATGAGGTAGATGTTGTTATATTCGGGATCTACTACATATATTCCTATTTCGGGATTGTGGAAACGTCTGATTCGCTCAGCATACTCCATGCTCTCCGCTCCTACTCCGTTCACATAGTATGTTTGCGTTGTGGTAGTAGTTGTTGTGGCGGTGGTTTGTGGCAACGCTTGTTCTTCGGCTGTCGCTGTGCTTGAACTATATCTTCTGTTATAGGCATCGACATCTATCTCGTTGGATTTTGAAGTTACAGATGTTGACTGCTCATTGGTTACGGTGGTTGTAGTTGTGGTTGTCTCAACTTTTGGAACCTCTGTTGCCGCTTTTTTTGACTTGGGGGTATAATATATATCGTCGTCAAATACTGTTCGTTGCGCTATTGCAGACATTGACAATATCAACATCATTGCAGTAAAAATAGTCTTTGTCTTCATAATTTTTGGTTTTTGTTTCTGTTTTATTGACAATTCAAAGTTGAAATGGTTTAGAAACAATTCCTTAATTTATGTTGTAAAGATAGATATTTATATTGAGCCGACATTATTGTTTTGGGTTTTATATCGTTTTTTTTGTTTTTTTACGATATTATTCTTGTTTGTTTTTCATAAAAGCGAAGCGGGTCTTGCTCACGCAACACCCGCTCCTTCGATAAAGAAAATAGGAAATATATAAAACACAATTGGCTCATTACATTCGCCCATGTTGCTCTCGCTCGGCATAACTTCAAGTAAACTTGAGTTCTGCTCTCGCTTAATCGCAACAGTGGCTCGCTTGCACTTAATCGCAATTTTGGCTCTTTTGTTTTTATCACAACAGTGGCTCGCTTGCACTTAATCGCAATTTTAGTTCACTTCTTTCTCTCAAATTGCTACCGCTCGGCAGAGATTATGCAAGCATAACTCTGCTCACTCCGTCGTGCAGAGCACTGCACTCCCCATTTTTAGGCTCGGATTAACATTTAGTTAATCCTAACTTCGTTACCTAAAAATGCACTTAATCGCAATTTTGGCTCTTTTGTTTTTATCGCAACACCGCCTCGCTTTGTTCATTGCTACTTGTTATACAATTGCACAACTAACAACTAACAACTAACAACTGATAGCTGACAATAAAACAGATTGGGGTTTGATATTGTTCATTCAATTTCAACTTTTTTTTCGGGTTTTAGGTCAAACGAAAAGGCTATTATGCTTATTCCCCAATAGATAAATGCCAAAGCACTTAAAAAGAGGACTGCATAGGTACTCATATAGGGCATGTAAAAGAACATAAATGATATGAGCATCATAAGTATTCCGTTTAACATATACATCCACCATGAGCTGTTTATATTTCGAATGGCTATTGATGAGACTATATTGTTTACTCCTTTGAACAAAAAGGCAAAGGCAAAAAAGAAGGGTAATATCATCTCACTTAAAGCAATGTTTCCCAATAGGAGAAATCCTATGAAAATGTCTAATATTCCTCCTGCCAACCACCACCCCCATGTATGCTTGTAACGTTTTGAGTCTGACGAAACTAATAACTGTACGATGCCATAAAGTAACAATGCCCATCCTAATAGGATTGACACTACTTCGTACCCTATTACAGGGGAAAATATTATCCATAGTCCCATTGGTATAAATGCTATTCCTACCAACATGACTACCCACCAAAACTTGGTTTTACCCCAAAAATTAATTACCGATATGTCCATAACTGTTGTTTTGTGCATATAACAACTAATGTTGTTTTTTTGTTTATTTCTCGCTCGCTTATTCTTCTATCTTTGAGGTAAACCTCGAAGATACTCTTGCTCTCGCTTTGAAAAATATCGAAACAAGTTTCGTATTTCTCGCTCGTTTTGATCTTTCTTTGAGGTAAAATGCTCGCTTATTAGTCTATCTTTGGCGTAAACGCCGAAGATATTCCGCTCTCGCTTTGAAAAATATCGAAACAAGTTTCGTATTTCTCGCTCGTTTGTCATATCTTTGCAAAATGAAATATTTTTGGAGTGTTGTATTGAGTTTTACGTTATGCGTGGTTTCTCTTTATTCTCAAACAAAAGAGAAGATTGGAGAACCTTATGCTTGGCGTTTATCGGAGACTTTGGGTACTCGTTATAGGGTTCCCATTGATACACTACACCTCAATTTCTTTCAAACAGACCAACCTTATTCTTGGGAAGATGGCTCTACCGGTGCCGGATATTTAGGTGGCCCTTCAATGTCGAGAATTGTTTTGAACAGAGAGGAGATGCCTGAATTTATCTTCAAATTCCCATTTATGCGTAACATTGTTACTCCGCAAACTTATACTTTCTATAATACTCGTTTGCCTATGACGCTGCTTTCGTATATGAGCGGTGCAAGTAAAGAGAATAGAAATGATGATTTAAAGGCTACTCTTTCGGCTAACGTAAATAAGAATCTTGGTTTTGAGGGTAATGCTCAACTTTTGCATAACAAAGGTTTTTATGATCGCCAACGCACAAAAAACTTTAATTGGCAATTGGCAGCCAACTACATATGCGACAAATATCAGTTGGATGTTATGTTTAACGCATACAACTTGATTATGCAAGAGAATGGCGGTGTTGCCGACGACGCATTTATTCTTCGCCCCGATGAGGTTGATAACGGAAGGGGTAATGTTGATGATAAGGACATTCCTGTAAATCTTAAAGGTGCTCTCACTCGTCTTAAAGGTAAAAATGTTTATGCTACTCACAGATATAATTTTGGTAGCTACAAAACAAAAATTGTTGACGATACTTTAAGTATTGAAGAATACGTGCCTGTGATGAGTATTATTCATACTCTTGACTACGAAGATAACCAACGTGGTTTCTCGGATAATAATGCCGATGATAATAAGAACTTTTTTAAGAACTCTTATATTAACGATAGCCAAACGAATGATACTACTTCGTATTGGAAATTAAGTAATACTATAGGTGTTTCGCTACTGGAGGGTTTTACCAAAAGGGCAAAAATGGGAGTTTCGGCTTTTGCTACATACGAAGTCAGAAGATTCAGACTTATGCCCACCCCTACTCCTCAAGAGGCTACAAATATGCCTCAATTGCCTTTGTTGCCTGATGAGAGTTACCCTTTCTCTTCGGAACAAAACATGCTGACATTTACCGATAATATTATTTGGGTTGGTGGTGAGCTTTCGAAACAACAAGGTTCGCTTTTGACCTACGATGTAAAGGGTAAATGGGGTTTGACAGGTACAGAACTTGGTTCGATGGATATTGAGGGTGGTGTGCAATCGAAATTTAAATTCTTAAAAGATTCGCTTACAGTTAGAGCATACGGTTTCTTTAAGAATATTGAGCCTGCTTTCTATACTAAACGCTACAACTCAAACCACTTTGTGTGGAATAACGACTTTGGCAAAATTCGTAAATTCAGAGTTGGAGGAGAGGTGCTTATCCCAGGATGGGGCACATACCTGAACGTTGGATTTGAGAATGTTCAAAACCATGTATATTTTAATAAGGAGAATCTTCCTACCCAAGAGAGTGGAAATATTCAACTTTTTACAGCCGCACTTAAGCAAAAATTGAAAGTGAGTGTTGTACATCTCGACCTCGAGGCTATTTATCAGGCTTCGAGTAAACAGAGTGTCATTCCTATGCCTGCGCTATCGGCATACGGGAACCTATACGTTCTATTTAAAATTGCCAAAGTATTGGAAACCCAAATTGGTGTAGATTGCAGATACAACACTCTTTATTATAGCGAAATATACAATCCTGCAACAGCTACATTCAGAGTTCAGGACGAGTATAAGGTGGGCAACTACCCATTTATGAATGTTTATGCAAACATGAAACTTAAAATGGTTCGCTTCTATGTTATGTATGCTCACTTTAACAAAGGGCTGTTTGGTGGCAACAACTATATGAATATGCCTCACTACCCTATGAACCCCGCTTCGTTTCAATTTGGTGTGAGCGTCGATTTTGCAAACTAATGCTCTCTTAAGAATGAAAAGAGTAATTAAAGGAAATATAATCACATACTTTGTTTTGCTGGCTATGGCTGTTACAGCCATGATACTTATCAAGAGATTCTCTGTTAATAGTTCTCAACGAGATTATATGGAAATTTCGGCAGATACTCTAAGAGTTGTTACCAATGTCTATTTTAACGACAATATTGATGCCACTTCTCTTGTTAATTACGAACTTGCCGAAATTATTGGAGAAGAGAGCGGATTACCTTTTAAAATTGATACTATTAGCAGCCTAACAGAAAGCATTACTCTGTTAAACAATAAAAGATACGATATTATTGCCCGTCCGATATTTGCTACAACGACGAGCAAAGAAAAACTTATGTTTAGCAATTCTTTTAGCAAAACAGATAATAACTTGGTTGTTGTTCAACGAGGTGATGGTGATATAAAAAACAACCTCAACTTGGCAAAAAAAACTATTAGTATTGTTGACGACGAAAGCATAAAGATGGTAATAAACAATATTGCCTACGAAATTGGCGATTCGATATATACAGACGTTTGGCACAACCGTAGCGCAGAACAGCTTATTATAATGGTTGCTGACTCCACTATTGACTATGCAGTCTGTGGAGTTACCATCGCAAAACGGATGAAAGAGTTTTTACCTCAAATTAATATCGACACAAAAATAAGCATCCCAATTCCTCAAGCATGGGGAGTAAGGCACGGTTCTCCTGTTTTAAGAGACAGCCTTAATCTTTGGTTCGAAAGGGTTAAAAATAATGGCAAATTTAAAATCTTAATGAACAAATACGGATTTTAATAGTTATACAATGGAGAGGCACAAAAACTCTCCATTTTTTGTCTATTAAAATTTATTTTTATGAAAAAGAGTATCTTTTTAAGTTTAAGCATTTGTTGTGCATTTGCATTTTTAAGTTGCAGTAAAAAACAAAACAACTATCAGGTTATTGAAACAGTAAGCCAACCAAACGACAGCATGATGATTGTTAATGGAATTATTGCAGAACCTACAGGACCAAACACTTTGTCCATTATTTCAATGGAAGGCGATACTATTTGGTTTACCAAAGATGGTGCAATTGTTGAAGGTAGCGGTATTTTTATCGGCGATTCTGCTATTGTTTACTACACTGTAAGCGATATGATTCCTAATACAACTCCCATAAAGGCAAAAAAAATTGTCACAAAAAAAGCTATGCAACACACTTCGGATATGCATAAAAAGCAAAATAAATAGAGAATAATTTTTCTCTTCAAAATAAATAGACAAAGTCCTTAGCGATTTTGTCTATTTTTATTGAAATTTTTTCTTACACACAATAAGCTGTATTATAACTCATTATAAAAACCAAGAAAAAAAAAGTGAAAATTTATGATAAAAAAGTTGCCAAAAAATTTGGAGGTATCATAAAATCGTCATATCTTTGCATCGCTTTTGAGAAACAAAGCAACCCGTTTTAAGCGTAAGGCGGTTCTTGGAGAGATGGCAGAGTGGTCGATTGCGGCGGTCTTGAAAACCGTTGAACTGAGAGGTTCCGGGGGTTCGAATCCCTCTCTCTCCGCCAACAAATTAAAGAGTTTGAACAATGTTCAAACTCTTTTTTGTTGCCTCATTTGATTTAAACTTGTTTAAAAGCAAATGGTAAAACAAAAAAGAAGATTATACGATAGTATAATTCTTTAATTTGTTGGTAAGGAGGCCTGCGGTAGCACAGGGATGGACGAGCGAAAGTGAGTGAATCCCCTCACGATTCTACCTTATCATTTTAGACCAAACTTGTTTGTGGATAAAATGGGAAAACAAAAAAGAAGATTATACGATAGTATAATTCTTTAATTTGTTGGGAAGGAGACCTGCGGAGCATTGGGATGCACGAACGAAGGTGAGTGAATCCCTCTCTACTCTGATAGGTGTAAAATGAAATTAGGAATAAACATCTGTGATGTTTTCCTAATTGCTTGATCAGCTTCTCAACTCGGGGATGCACGAACGTAGGTGAGTGAATCCCTCACGATTCTACCTTATCATTTTAGACCAAACTTGTTTGTGGATAAAATGGGAAAACAAAAAAGAAGATTATACGATAGTATAATTCTTTAATTTGTTGGTAAGGAGGCCTGCGGTAGCGCAGGGATGGACGAGCGAAGCGAAGTCAATCCCGACCATAATAAAAGGACTGCCGACCATACAAATGCCATAGTTATATATAACCATTTATTTTGCTCTGTCTAACATTACAAATATTTTGTTCAATTTAATTATTGGTTTTCCTAAATAAGTTGAGATATTATAAGCATTCTGTTTTGCATAATCAACAATTGTATTGCGGATATCATTGGTGTAGTATATGCCGAGAATTTTCTTTTCAACCAGTCGTTGCCAGTCTGCTGGTGCATTTAATTCTGTAATGATATTTATTCTGCCAATCCCCAAGGCAAGAGCCACCAAACTATTGCAAAAATCGCCACGCTCGGCAACAGGTTCAATGCTAAAAGCAGATTTTACATCATCAACAAACTTTTTTATCATCAACAAATCTTCAAACAAATTCAATTCTACAATACAGTCAAGTTCCGTTTTTACCATTTCGGTAATTGAATCTTCGGGACTACCATAGATTCTCTTTATCCCCCAGTTTGTTTGAAAAATCAACGATTCAATCAATGCCTTTTGCTTAATGGCATTACTTCTGTTTTGTAGATGTCTGTTCTTCATATTAGTATTGTTTCATTACTCTATATTATACGAAAGAATCTGTTGCTTTTAATATGAAACAATGCAAAGGTCTGCATAAACAATGCATACCTCTATGAAAATTTCAATTTTAGGAAAAAACTCAATCCTGTGTGATGATTTATTATAAATTTTCAATATATTTGCGGCATACAGTAGATGTAAATTATGATAAGCAAGACATTTAACCGTTACATTTGGTTGCTGAATACACTCCTTCAACATAAGCAACTTTCCTATGAAGAAATAAATGAATTATGGAAATAAAATTGCCTTGGAGATGGTGCTCCGTTGCCGTTACGCACCTTCCACCAACATAAAAATGCAGTTGAGGAGTTGTTTGGTATAGAAATTAAATGTAATGCTTCAAATAAGTACAAATACTACATATCTTCGCCCGATACATTGAAAAATGACAGTATCCGCAAATGGCTATTGAATTCTTTCACCCTATCCAATATGATAACGGCAGGGCATAATATGAAAGAGAGAATACTGTTTGAGGATATACCGCGTGGAACAGAATATCTGCAAACTGTTATTGAGGCAATGCAAAAATCAAAAGAACTGCAAGTTGATTATCAGCAGTTCTATGGGCATAGAAAAACATATAATATTCAGCCCTATGCTATGAAGGTTTACCACCAACGCTGGTATGTGGTCGGTTATATTAAAGAGTTAGGTTGTATAAGAAACATAGCACTTGACCGCACTCTTGAAATGAATTTATTAGACACGCCATTTAAATTGCCGAAGAATTTCAATGCAAAGAAGTACTATGCCAACACTGTTGGAATATATGTAAATGATGAATCAAAGCCAACGAAAGTGAAGATAAGAGCCTATGGTGTGCAAATAGAATATTTGCGTACTTTGCCGCTTCATAGTTCTCAAAAAGAGGGTGCATCAAAGTATGGTGAATTTTGCGAGTTTGAATACAAACTGTGCTTGACTCCAGAACTCTCAACTCACATACTTGCTATGGGGGAGAATGTAGAGGTGTTGGAGCCAGTGGAATTGAGAGAGGAGATAAAGAGAAAATTAACAGAATGTTTAACTAAATATTAGAATAATTATGGCAGAAATGGGTTTAGGTTATGGAAGTGAGTTTCAGTTGATGCGTTTTCTTGGGCACCATCGTAACTATTTGAATAGAATCATCCAGAATGCGTTGAACAATGAAGGTGCAATTGAATGGCTCGATTTTCCTGTAAATGAAAACCGTTGCTCAGGTGATGGTGAATGGACAGGAATTGAGTGTTTCAAGGGGAATAGGGATGATTACAATGATATTAAAGATAAATGGAGAGATTTTTGGCCACAAAGAGGAAATCCTATGAATTGGGACGGTGTTTTTAAGATTGGTGATATATGGTTCTTTGTAGAGGCTAAGGCACATAGAGAAGAATCGTTCCAAAAATGTGGTGCGAGTTCCGTGTCTAGCATAGAGCAAATCAAAAAATCTTTACAAGATACCCAACAATGGTTTAAATCTACCTCGTCAACAAACTGGATTGATTCCAACTGTTATCAACTTGCAAACAGACTGGCATTCCTGTACTTCTGTAATCAGTGTGGCATTAAGGCTAAACTGATATATATAGGCTTTGTAAATGGGTATAGAAGGAAGAATGGTGAAGTTTTATCAGCCGATGAATGGATGAAAATATGGGAGGAGGAAATGGAAAGCCTTGGCTTGGATATTAAAGAAATGTCACCTTATATTTCATTCGTGCATCCTGATTGTGTTAATCCGCAAATCGTATAAGACAGAATGTGGCTGAGTGTGCAAGGTTTTTGCACACCATTATGCTCTTAATGCCTATAAATGCAATTTCTTTTCGTATATATTATAAAGAACCTATTAATTCAGTAATATATGGAAAAGGGAAAAACAGAAATGTGCGAGAAAAAACAACTTTGTTCTATTGAAGATGAATTGCAACTTATAACGAATATAAAATCTAAGGGTGCTCAAAGAGACTTGGCGATTGAAAAACTTTCTCATTCAAATTTACGCCTTGTAACCGCTGTTGCAAAAACGTTCAAAGGTTGCAACTTGTCTATGGAAGAACTTATAAGCATAGGTAATGAGGGATTAGTATTGGCCGCTGAAAAGCATGACGAGTCAAGTGGCTTTAAGTTTATGAGTTATGCCGCTTGGTGGATAAGGCAAAGTATAATGCAAAAGATACAATAACTAAAACTCAATAATGAGAAATTGAGAAGAAGCGTTCAAAAGAGAAAGTGTGTATTATACGAATAATAATTATTTTATTGATTATACGTCAGTTAGAAAGTATCTACATACTGATTTTTGGTGCATTTTTACCCTAAAAAAGTTGCACCGAAGTGGGACCGATAGGATAATATGAGAAGATTGACAAGGTGAAAAGTAGATAATTTATCACTATTTCTCATTGTGAATGTGTATTATTCGCAGTTAGAAGCACATATAAACAGGGTAAGAATACTGCAAAAATTGGTCCAGAAATCCTCTCTCTCCGCCAACAAATTAAAGAGGCTGACTAAAAAGTCTATATGACTTTAGATGTCAG
>JAFYRT010000035.1 GCA_017546805.1 Muribaculaceae bacterium
AACAAAATAATAATTATTTTAGAATATTTTGTTGCTACTATATAACTTAAAGGATTATTTAGCGACCCCCTTCTTGAAAACCTTCCACCTTTTAATGAAATGCCCTAATCCAATAGCACCAAATATTAACCCGATTACATAATGCACCATTCCCATTGAAGAACCTTGACCATCTATAAACAACAATAACAAAACCCCCGTTATTGATGTTGCCAAGAAGAGTATGGCTACCAACATTGTTATCTTGCTTTTAAGAGTAAAACTGCTTGCCTTAAATAAGGTCTTGAACCACCCCCAATGTTGTTTAATATGAATGATTGCAGTTGCCAAAATAGCGATATTCACGAAGAAATGTATCACAGACCAAGTATGCCAAACATCGTGTGTTTGAAAGTCATTGGCATAATGAATTCTTATACCTGTAAGAAGTGATGCTGCAAATAAAATGACCAAACATAGGTCTGTTTTAAAAATCGGTTTCATATATGTTCTAATTAGATGCTTGCAAAGATAACAATTATTTTTTCGTAGAACAAAACAACAACCACCATAATGCCTAACATTACAGTGGTTGCATAATGAAGATAGTTTTGTATGTATTGAAAGGTGCTTCTTCTTCGGGTTCGTGGTCGTTGGGGAGGTTGGAGACAAACTCAATGTTAGTCTGGATTAAATTAAGGACAGGGCTTCGGTTCTGTCCTTTTTCTGTTTCAAGGTAGTGAAAGCAGAAAATTAACGGGTAGTTTCTGGCTTCAATGAGCGGACTTATCGGTTCGTTCATTTTTTGTAAAAAGTGGCTTTGGGCAGTCTCTGGGCAGTGTTCGGGCAGTCTCTCGTCCCTCACTTACTACTCTTATTTTTAGGAGGATTTGGTAATAGTATCAGGGCAGTATTTGGGCAGTTTCGCTCAATTTTGGGCAGTTTTTAGACAAAAAAATGACCGAGGGACTACCCGCTCGGTCATTATAAATTGTTGATATTTAGACTTTTAGTTCTTATCAACTGATTAATACTCCTCCTCGTTAAAGAAGAAGTCCTCTTTTGTTGGATAATCAGGCCAAATATCTTCGATACACTCGTATATTTCTCCTTCGTCTTCAATCTCTTGAAGGTTTTCAATTACCTCCAAAGGTGCTCCTGAACGGTAAGCGTAATCGATAAGTTCATCTTTTGATGCAGGCCATGGTGCATCCTCCAATTTTGAAGCCAATTCTAATGTCCAATACATATCTCTTTGTAATTAACTAACGAGCTGATAATCTATGTTCTAAGCCATAGAATCGCCCAAATTTTAAAGCTATTTAACATCCATTTCTTAAAACCGAACGCGAAAATATAAAATATTTTCTATTTAGCAATGATTATCCCAAAAAATTTCTTCTTTATTTTCAATATTATTGCAATATCTTGCCAATACGAAGAGATAGTCTGATAATCTGTTTATTAATTTATAAATATTCTCGCTTACGGGTTCTTCGGCACTCAATGCACAAATACAACGTTCGGCACGGCGTGCCACTGTTCGACAGATGTGGGCTTTTGTTGCCGATGGTACTCCGCATGGGAGTATAAATTTGTTGTGTTTGGGAAGAAGGGAGTCTATTTCGTCGATGCGAGATTCAACTTGCGATATTTGCTCTTCGGTTACTTGTGGCATTTTAGCAACGTATGCCTCCTCCGATGCCAGTATTGAGCCTGCATTGAACAGCCAATTCTGTACTTTATTTAATAACTCTGCATCGGGAGCGCTATTTAATACGGTAAGCAAATCGCCAATAAAGCTGTTAAGCTCATCTATTGTTCCGTATGCCTCTATTTTGGCACAATTTTTACAAACTCTGGTTCCGCCAACCAATGAGGTTGTTCCTTTGTCACCTCCTTTTGTATATATTTTCATAATATTGTTTTACTCTTAAAATCCGACCTTGAATGTTTGCTTGTTCAATTTTGGCGATGACACCAATATTGCTATATCATAGAGGTCGATTGTTACTTTTATTGTATTGTTTGATGCAAACTCGGTAAAGAGTTTATACGATTGCTCGTTTTTTCTTATGCCTGACACTACTATTGTTTGGTACTCCGCCAAGTGTGGAGCAAGTATTGAATAGATGTGTTTATTCTCCTCGTCTGTAGATTGGGCATGTATGTATATTAGATTTGGTATTATTTGGGCAAGGTAGTTTTTCAGTTCTGCTTGTACGTTCTCTGTAATGGTTCTTATTTGAGCATTACTTATGGTAAGAGCTTGCGTTGTTACTCCACAGTCGCTTCCACACTCCAATATTGTTTGCGGTAAAAATCTATTTACAATTCTATATGTTAGTTTGTGATATTTTAGTGGCAACGGTTTTGGCAATGACTCTTTTTTTGCTTGTTGTTTTGCCTTGCAATAGGTATCCTCAATCTGCTCATATGCATAATATCGAGCCTTCTCCTCAATAACTCTTATTATAAAGTTGAATACAAATGGCGAGTGTACACCATGCCCTTTGCGACGTATTAACATACGCACACCTTTGTTGCAACGTTGCTTTATGGCTCTTATTATTCCTCCTCTTTCTCTCCTAACCTTTTGCATATAGCTTTTATATTTCGGTTATAGATACAAAGGTAATTAATGGTTTTGTTTTTTCATAGTACAGTGTAATTATTTTATGGTATTGCATAAAATATAAAAAAGGTCGGTTCTCCCGAACCAACCTTTCCGAACTTGAAATATATCAAAAACAAGAAAGAGGATAACTTTTTACACCTATATAACAATCTTGTTCCGATATTGTTCTTTGTTTGTTTATTTTTTAATAATTATCACTTATCAATACAAGACCTATGGTTTGATTTTTATAATTCATACTGATACTCATCGTTGTTCCATTTTGTGAATATACCAATCGATATGATGGGTCAACAGGGATATCAGGTGAATCGGGATTAGATGAATATAGGTTTACTTCATCTTTATAGTTGCTACACCATACATATTTAACAGGCGATGCAAATTTCACAGATGATGCGACTACCGACATCTCTGATGTTGTTGGCAAACGGAATTTCTTACCTGTTATCATATTCAATCGTGGAATGAATACATCCACAATGTTCTTATATGTAATGTTAGACGCAGCTGCTGCAGATGATGTGGATAACACAAGGTTAGGTACAGAATTCATACCATTGGTATAATTTATCACAGCGTTCCATAGTTCTGTTGATACCAACTCTGAAGATACATATATCGATGAGATATAGTTCATATCTATTAAATTCAATATTTCAGCAGGAGTATCTACAATATCCTTTACAAAGTTTGCTTTGTAGGTAACGGCTGAGTTAACTGTTGCTTGGAACGAAGCACTTGTGCTAACCTCTACTCCGTTTGCTGTCCAATTTACAAATTCATAACCATTATTTGCTATTGCTGTCAAGGTTACTGATGTTCCCTCTTCAACTTCTACTGAACTTTTTCCGTTAACTGTTGCTGTTCCGCCATTTCCTGACTCTACAGATACTGTATATTTTACAGCTTTCTTTACAAAGTTTGCTTTGTACGTAATGGCCGAACTTACTGTTGCTTGGAATGTTACACTTGTGCTTACCTCTTTGCCGTTTGCTGTCCAGTTTACAAACTCATAACCTTCGTTTGATTTTGCTGTTAGGGTTACTGATGTTCCCTCTTCAACTTCTACTGAACTTTTTCCGTTAACTGTTGCTGTTCCGCCATTTCCTGACTCTACAGAGACTGTGTATTTTACAATTTTCTTAGCAAAGTTTGCTTTGTAGCTAATGGCTGAATTTACAGTTGCTTGGAATGTTGCACTTGTGCTTACCTCTTTGCCGTTTGCTGTCCAGTTTACAAACTCATAACCTTCGTTTGATTTTGCTGTTAGGGTTACTGATGTTCCCTCTTCTACTTCTACTGAACTTTTTCCGTTAACTGTTGCTGTTCCGCCATTTCCTGACTCTACAGATACTGTATATTTTACAATTTTCTTAACGAAGTTTGCTTTGTAGCTAATTGCTGAGTTTACTGTTGCTTGGAATGTCGCACTTGTGCTTACTTCTTTGC
>JAFYRT010000036.1 GCA_017546805.1 Muribaculaceae bacterium
AAATTATAAGTTTCTGACTAATGTGTCTATCATATTGATTTCTAATAATAGTACAAGCCCTACTTAATAAGAACATTCTTAATGTATTAATTGACAATCAAATATATTTGTTGTAATTTTTTTACCGGACACCAATAATTTAAAATAGAGGTCTCAAAATTTTAATGCCTACGTGGCGTTTAAATTTAGCGAGGTATTCGGTTAAAGTAAGGGGGTCGATAATGACCTCCTTTTTTGCTGATGAGGCGTGTAGAAGATAAACCTCTCCGTCAACAAAGGTTGCGAAACCGACGTGCGATATGTCCAACCCATCAATATCGGTTACAATGGCAATAATATCGCCCTCGTGGATTGTTTCGTGGTTTAAACAGCCTATTTTGTCTTTTGGGATATACGAGAAAGGGATAGAAGATAAAATAGCCTCAGTGGCCTTAATTTGAGCCAAAACAGAGTTGTTTGATATTCCATTATACTTTTCGGAGTTGCTACTCATGAAATTGATGGTGCGTTCCTCGGTTTTGGTTACACCCTCAACATAAACATCTTTGATAATACCCATCTCTTGGTTATTCATAATCCACTCGCTGAAGTAGTGCAGGCGACTTGTGTAACCATTGCAAACGCCATTCCTATAACGGATATTCTCAAGAGCTTTTAAGAAGTCCGAAAATTTATTTTTTCCACTATTTACACATAGTGTAAGAGCCGAAACAGACTCAACAAAAGTTGTGCAGTCAAGCGAGTCGAGCCTTACAACTACTCTCTCCACCGTATCTCTATCAAGAGTTCCCCCTTGGTATGGTGCGCCTAAAAAAAGTTTTGCAACCTTGGAGGTGGTTATGGCTTTGTTGTCAAATGAGTGGTTTAATATTGCAACACACTTTGTAGAATCTTGTTTGGTATAATAAACAATATTCTCACTCTCTATTGCGTTTCCGCAAGAGAGTGAGAATAATAGTAGAGATATTAGTATAATGGTTCTCATTGTATTACGGAATTAGTAATTCATAATTCCTAATTTCTAATTATAAGAACTGTCTTCCTCAATAAATTTCAAAAGACGCTCAACAGCCTCATCTTCGGGAATGTTTTTCTCAATACACTCTTTTCCCTTATAAAGGCTTATCTTTCCGCGAGCAGCACCAACATAGCCGTAATCGGCATCTGCCATCTCACCTGGCCCGTTTACAATGCAACCCATGATACCAATCTTCAAACCAACAAGGTGAGCAGTAGCCTCTTTTATGCGAGCTACGGTTTTTTGAAGGTCAAATAGAGTTCTTCCGCATCCGGGGCAAGATATATATTCTGTTTTTGAAGTTCTTAACCTTGCCGCTTGTAATGCAGAAAAAGCAATAGTTGTAATAGTATTGTTATCTATGTTGCCGTTGTTTAAAATCATAACACCGTTACCAACACCATCAAGAAGCAAAGCACCCAAATCAGCACCACTCTTAATTTGCAGAGCCTCTTTATCGTTTTCGGCATATTGCAACATGAGCACAATTGGGTTATCGCAACCATTACGGGTTAAGGTGTGAGCAACTGCTCGTAATTCACCTACCACATTAATATGGTTGCTATATGTCAATACTGTAACGTTTTTATGACTGCTAATAAACTCTATTACGCTCTCCGAAAGTTGGGGATAACAAAGTTTTAGGAGCAGAGGTTCTGTGCTGTTATTGTATGAGGAAATATCTTCAATACCAATAACAGGTATGTTAATATCATCTCCGTAACAGATGCTGTTGTTATAGGTGTAATCGGGTTTAAGTGAGCCTGAAAGCGAACATTCGCCATTGCAAATTACAATGGGAGCGTTATCTCCTCCAATATTGCCTATGGCAAATGAAGGGCGACGTTCCATGTTTAGGTATGAGTATCCCTCGTATGGAGTTGCCTCAATTTTTGCGTGACCTTTGCGAGCAGAGATATAGTTTACCAACGCGGTGGCAACAGGAACCTCATTTTGTGGAGGTTCGCTTAGAGACACCCTGATTGTGTCTCCAATACCGTCGCAAAGCAGAGCACCAATGCCCACAGCCGATTTAATTCGTCCATCCTCCCCGTCTCCTGCTTCGGTAACGCCCAAGTGAAGGGGATAGTTCATATTCTCCTTCTCCATGGCATCGATAAGCAACCTTACCGATTTAACCATAACAACGGTGTTTGATGCTTTTATTGATAGAGCTACGTTTTCGAAGTTTTCTCGTTTACAAACACGCAAAAACTCCATACACGACTCGGCAATACCCTCGGGAGTGTCGCCATAGCGACTCATGATTCTGTCTGACAGAGAGCCATGGTTCACTCCAATTCTTAATGCTGTGTTATGCTCTTTGCAAATATCAAGAAGTTGGATGAAGCGTTTTTCAAGACGATCTATCTCCTCTTGATAGCTTTCGTCGGTGTACTCTATGATTTTAAATACCCTTGCGCTGTCAGTGAAGTTACCCGGGTTGATTCTGATTTTATCGGTTATTTTTGCGGCAGCATCAGCCACATTTGGGTTAAAATGGATATCTGCAATCAAAGGAGTATGGTTTCCTCTCTCTCTCAATGATGTTCTTATAACAGCCAAAGCATCAACCTCAAGAACTCCTTGAGTGGTTAAACGAACATAATCGGCTCCTGCATCGGCAATATCCAATACCTGCTTCACACTCGCCTCAATGTCGCGAGTAGAGGTATCGGTCATCGATTGAATTCTTATGGGATTCTCTCCTCCCAGCAGAACACCGCCTATGTTTGTAACAGAACTTACACGCCTGTCGTAATTGAAAATATCCATTTTAACTATTTATTTTAGTTGGTTTTAAATTTGTATTCAATTTTTGCAAGCTCCTCGTTGGCTTTTACGATTTTTTGAGCCAATGCCGCTTTGTATGTTTTGAATTTGGCTGCTATGTTTTCGTCGTTTAACGACAACATTTGAATAGCCAAAATGGCTGCATTCAAAGCCCCGTTAATACCTACAGTGGCAACAGGAATTCCGGGAGGCATTTGTACAATTGCCAACAGGGCATCCATACCGTCAAGAGTCGAGTTGATGGGAACTCCGATAACGGGTAGGGGAGTGCTTGCCGCAATAACTCCGGGAAGGTGAGCAGCCATTCCTGCTGCAGCTATAATAACTTTAATACCGCGAGCCTCTGCATTTTTTGAGAACTCCTCAACCTCTACAGGAGTGCGGTGAGCCGAAAGAGCATTCATCTCAAACGGTATTTCAAACTCGTCAAGCAATTTGGCAGCCTTCTCCATAATTGGCAAATCCGAAGTACTGCCCATGATAATACTTACAATAGGTTTCATCTTATATAATAATTTTTAAAATAGTATTCTTGTGAAATATGCAATATAATAGCTCCACACAAAACCCATAACGGCACCTGTGATGATGCCTCCGGGAGTGTACTCTTTCAAATATGCTCTTGCACTACCCAATATTCCGCCTAAAATAAAAATAAAAGCAATAATCTCAATGGGTATAATATTGCCCTGAAATTTAAGTATGCTGAAAACAGCTCCCAGATATGCTCCATAAGCTGTCATGTGGGTTGAAACATTGTAGCTTTTCTTTAAAATTGCGAGCATAATCAGCAGAGCAATACCGCTGATTGTAAAACTTACAATCCATAGCGGAACACCTGACTTTAGCAGAATGTATGCTAAAAACATGTAACATATACCTGTTATAAGGTATGAATATGAAGCTGTTTTACCGTCGTTTTTCCCTATGTTGTAGTTGTTCCATGCAATTGAGATAAAAGGCACGATTGCTGTAAAAAAAGCAATAACACCCACTACAATCAGAATTGAGTTTAGGGGCAGAATTGCAAGATACGAAGAGAATATCAACGTAATGTATATATACGAGGGTATAAGAAAAGGAGAAAAAAATCCTGAAATAAACTTAGCACATCCTTTTAGCATAATCACTACAACTCCTTTCTCAATCTTGCAATGGGTATTTCTGCCTGTTCTCGGTATTTGGCAACAGTCCTTCTCGCAATTTTATATCCCTTTTCGCAAAGAATTTCGCATAGAGCATCATCCGAAAGAGGATGTCTCTTATCTTCGCTCTCTATAATCTCTGTCAATATCTTCTTAACCTCTTTTGACGATACCTCCTCTCCACTGTTTGTAAGCATACTCTCAGAGAATAGATGTTTTAGAGGATATATGCCAAAACGAGTCTGCATATATTTTCCGTTCACTACGCGCGAAACGGTAGATATATCATATTCGGTAATCTCTGCAATATCCTTCAGAATCATGGGGCGGAGGTAATGTTCATCGCCTGTAATAAGAAACTCTCGTTGCAGAGATATCAATGCAGTCATTATCTTTGATAACGTTGTCTGTCTCTGCTTAACGGCATTGATGAACCATTGGGCGGCATCCAACTTCTGTTTTACAAACAACAGAGCATCTTGGCGCTCTTTGCTCCTGTTGGCTTTGTTGTTGTAATCCTCAAACATTTCAACATACTTTTGGCTCACTTTCAGTTCGGGAACATTGCTGTTGTTCATCAAAAAAGATAGCTCTCCCTCATTATCCTCTACAATAAAGTCGGGGATGATTTGGTTTCCTGTATCGGCATATGAAGTATTCCATGCATTTCCGGGACGGGGATTTAGTTGAGTGAGAGTTTTAATGGTCTTTCTCAAAAGTTCGTTGTCGAGCCCCAAAGATTTTCCTAATTTATCGTAGTGTTTCTTGCTGAACGCATCAAAATGATTTGTGATAATCTCCTTTGCCGCAATAATGCTCTTGTCACAATGCTCAAAGCGGTTAAGTTGCAACATCAGACACTCTTGCAAAGTGGTTGCGCCAACGCCGGCGGGTTCAAACTCCTTTATTTTTTCGAGAATAGCCTCAATTCCGTTAACATCTATGTCAATGCCAACCTGAAAAATCAAATCGTCTGAAATTGATTGCAAGGGGCGACGCAGATATCCGTCATCATCGATGTTTCCTATAATATATTCGGCAATCTTCTCTTCAGTATCCGACAATTCTATCAATCCCAACTGCTCGAGAAGATGCTCCTGAATAGAGCTACCTCCGACAAAAGGAATATCGCTTCGGGTGTTTTCGTTGCTATCGCTCTCAAATTGCATTAGCTTATAGTCGGGAATATCATCCTCCGACAAATAATCGCCCAACGACAAATCTTCGTTATCTCCCTCATCGTTATTCATGGACATATCGTCTTTAGACAGAGAGTTCTCCTCTCCATCGCTTCCGATACTGACTTCGTCGAGAGCAGGATTGTCGATAATCTCTTGTTTGATTCGCTCCTCCAACTCCAAGTTGGTAAGTTCCATAAGTCGGATTATCTGAATCTGCTGTGGCGAAAGACGTTGCTGTAGTTTCTGTTCTAACTGCTGCTTTAAAGCCATAAAATAACGATATGCAAATTACACCGCGAAGTTAATATATAAAACTGCTACCGCCAAGAAACTCGCGAGCCAATGATGTTGGAGGAATCTCTTTTTCCGGTGTTGGTATGAACATTGTTAAGAAATTAAGCAATCGTTTAGCCTCATTATACTCTTTTTGGTCTTTCCCAACCTGAGCAAGCACAGGAATTGCCTCTCTGCATATAACCGAAAGTTCGTAAAGTAACGAGGTGTTAAACATTGCATCGGCATTCTCTTGGAATGGGAAAATCCATTTCTCCTCACCGCGTCTTACGCTTGGCCAGCGGGCAATGGTGTTTTGTGCCGATGTTCCACGATATTTGGCATCGCGTATAATCCTTCTCAACAGGCGGTTGTCTGTTGTGGGGATTCTGTTGTGGTCGTCAATTGAGATTGATGTTAAAGCCGAAACGTAAATTTTAAATTTCATCCTCTCCTCAATCTGTGATGTAAGTTGCGGATTTAGAGCATGAATACCCTCCAAAATAAGAATGCTTTGTGGCGAAAGTTTCAATTTCTTACCAGTATAGTTTCTTGTGCCTGTCTCAAAGTTGTAGGTAGGAATCTCCACCTCTTTGCCCTCAAGCAGGTCGTTAAGGTCTTTGTTGAAAGCCTCAAGGTCCAGAGCATATATCGATTCATAGTCATAATCGCCACTCTCATCTCTTGGAGTGTTTTGGCGGTCTACAAAATAGTCGTCAAGAGAGATTGCCACAGGAACAAGGAGGTTTGTCAATAGTTGCACCGACAATCTCTTTGAGAATGTGGTTTTGCCCGACGAAGAGGGTCCTGCAATAAGAACTACTCTGCTACTGCCGTTCAACTTAAACCTTTGGGCAATGTCATCGGCAATCTTGGCAATCTGTTTTTCGTGCAGAGCCTCCATGACCTTTATCAAAACAGGGGCATGTCCGTTTGTGATTGCCTCGTTGAGGTCCCCAATGTTGCTCAGCTGAGCAATATTGTTAAAGCGATACTGCTCCTCAAAGGCTGCAAGTAATTTGTCCTGTCTTGATATTTTGTTTAACTCACTCGGATTCTCCTTTGAGGGGGGAACAAGTAGATAGCCGTAGCTGTATTTCACGAAATTGAACGTGGAGATGTATCCTGTTGAAGGTGTCAGCTCATACGGAAAGGCATCAATAACGTTGTCTAACTTGTAGTAAATGGTATATGGCTCCGATATATACGAGAGTAATTTAACTTTGTCTCCCATTCCTGCATTTCGGAACTTTTCAATAACTTCTTTGGTTGGTTCTTCAAAACGCTCAATGGTAATGTCTTTTTCGACAATCTCTCTCATGCGCTCATTTATTTGAGCAAGGGTGTTCTCTCCGCAATCTTCGCTTAAACGGCAGAATATACCTTTTGATATGGAGTGTTCGATGTCGAGTTTTGCATTAGGCATTATGTCTGTAACGGCTTTGTATAAAATAAGAGAGAGTGTGTGTATGTACACCCTTTCGCCATGAGGCGAAGAGTAGTCGAAAAACTCTATGGTCTTAGGTTTGTAGACTCTGAAATTCAAACTTTGAGTGCGGTTGTTCACCAATGCGCCCATAACTCGAGAGTTCAGTTCAATACCCGATTTGTTGAATATCTCTAATACCGAAGAACCCTTCTCAACCTCAATCTCTTTCTGGTTGTTAACACAGAAAATTTTAATGTTTTCGCTCATCATGGTATTATTTTTTTATTACAAAATAGTTAAAAGTTTTGCTTAATTGTATTTTTATTTTAATTTTGTGTCGCTACTATGGAGTAGTGTTTGCTACAATGTATGTAGTATTTTATGATGCTAAAATAGGAAAATTATTATAAAAATCAAATAGCAAAATGGAATATTCATTTTTTGACTTTCTAAGACTCATTGGTTCATTAGGTTTATTCTTGTACGGAATGAAGACAATGAGTGAAGGTTTGCAAAAGATAGCAGGAGATCGCATGCGTTCTATCCTATCGGCAATGACTTCGAACCGTTTCATGGGTGTTTTAACAGGATTGCTTATTACAGCCTTGATTCAATCTTCATCGGCAACAACTGTTATGGTTGTTAGCTTCGTAAACGCAGGACTTCTATCTCTGGCTCAATCAATCTCGGTGATAATGGGAGCCAACATCGGAACAACCCTTACAGCATGGGTGATTTCGTTCTTTGGATTTGCGGTGGATATCAGTGCCTTTGCAATACCATTGATAGGTTTGGCAATACCATTCTTCTTCTCAAGCAAAAGTAAACGCCGCTCAATAGGAGAGCTAATATTGGGATTCTCATTCCTCTTTATGGGATTGGCATTCCTAAAAGATTCAGTACCAGATATCAAGAGTAGTCCCGAGGTGTTGGAGTTTTTGACAACATACTCTGATATGGGATTTGCCTCTGTGTTGATATTCTTTTTTGTAGGAGCAATACTAACCCTTATAGTACAATCGTCAAGTGCAACAGTGGCTATCACTCTTATTATGAGTAGCAAAGGTTGGATTCCATTTGAATTGGCTGTTGCAATGGTGCTTGGAGAGAACTTGGGAACAACAATCACAGCAAACATAGCTGCCATTTCAGGAAACGTACAGGCAAAACGAGCTGCATTCTCGCACTTCATTTTCAATATATTCGGGGTGTTGTGGATGCTTGCGGTAATATCTCCGTTTACTAAAATGGTTAGCGGATTGGCAGAGGGTATGACAGGATTCTCGCCCGAAGGGTTGCAAGGATTTGTAAACTCACATCCCGAACTTGTATCATCAGCAGGTGAAGATAATGCATTAGCAGAGCAATACATTGCATATCAAACGTCGGTATCTTACGGATTGTCACTATTTCATACAATATACAATATCATAAACGTAACAGTAATGATATGGTTTGTTAATGTATATGTGAAGATTGTGTCAACAGTAATCAAAAACAAAAAGACAGGCGAGGAGGAGGAGTTCCAACTCAAATACATCTCTGCAGGTATGCTTTCAACATCAGAGTTATCGCTATTGCAAGCTAAAAAAGAGATTGAGCTATTTAGTGTAAGAATGACAAGAATGTTTGGAATGTCTCGTGATTTGATGAACGAAAAACCCGATAGCGAGGCATTTAATAAACTTTATAGTCGTATCCAAAAATATGAGCAAATCAGCGACAATATGGAGCTTGAGATTGCACGCTATTTGAATAATATCTCTGACGGACGATTGAGTTTTGAAGGTAAGATGCGCGTAAATGCGATGATGACCGAAACTACAGAGATAGAGAGTATTGGAGATAGTTGTTACAGCCTTGCACGTGCAATTCAACGCAAGAATACCGAGCATATCGAGTTTAATGACTATATCAATGAACATATTCAAGCAATGCTTAATTTGGCAAGCAAAGCCCTTGATAATATGAATGTAATATTGGCTAAAAACAATATTGACGAGGCTGATATAAACAAAACATACAACATAGAGATGGAGTTGAACAACTACCGTAACATGCTTCGTTCAGCAAATATGGACAATATCAATAGCAAGAAGTATGAGTACAAAGCGGGTATTCACTTTATGGATATAATCTCAGAGTGTGAAAAACTTGGAGACTATGTTGTAAACGTAATTGATGCGGTACGCGAAAAACGATCAATTAAAAAGTAGTTGTTAGTTTTTAGTTGTCGGCTGACGCCGCCCCTTCGGGGTAGCTTTGTTAGAGAACAGAAATAGGTTGCTCGCGTGAGCAACCTATTTCTGTTTTATATTAGACCAATTAGTCTAATTGGACAAATTGGATAATAAAAAAGTGCAAGGATGAGCCCTGCACTTTTGTGGTATTATATACAGCAGACAGTTAGCTTACAATAACTTTAAGTTTTGCGTAAGCACGCTCGGCTTTAGCAAGAGCTTTTTCAACGGTTTCGTCAAGTGCAAGGATTACTCCAAAGCGGCGATGTCCTTTAACCTCTTGTTTACCGAATATTCTTATTTGAACATCTGGTTCTGCCAATACCTCTTCAAGGTTGTCGAATACAACGTCAGTTGAGTCTCCCTCTACAACAATTGCTTTTGAAGCTGACGCTCCGTAGAAACGTACGCTTGGGATAGGTAATCCAAGAATAGCGCGAGCGTGTAGTGAGAACTCCGACATATCTTGCGAAATCATTGTAACCATACCTGTATCGTGTGGACGTGGAGAGACCTCGCTGAACAATACCTCGTCGCCTTTAATGAATAACTCAACACCAAAAATACCTCTACCACCAAGAGCAGCAGTAACTTTTCCTGCAATATCTTTTGCTGCTTCAATTGCTTTGTCGCTCATTGGTTGGGGTTGCCAACTTTCGCGGTAGTCTCCGCCTACTTGATGGTGTCCTATTGGGTTTAGGAATGTTGTTCCACCAACGTGGCGAACAGTCAATAGGGTAATCTCGTAGTCGAACTCAACGAATCCCTCTACAATTACGCGACCTGCTCCTGCGCGACCGCCCTCTTGAGCCTCTTTCCATGCTGGTTCAATATCTGCTTCGCATTTAATAGTGCTTTGTCCGTGTCCCGATGAACTCATGATTGGTTTTACCACACAAGGTATTCCAATCTCTTTTATGGCTGCTTCATACTCCTCTTTTGTACCTGCAAAGCGGTATGGAGATGTTTTAATACCTAACTCCTCTGCTGCAAGACGGCGAATTCCTTCGCGGTTCATTGTTAGCAAAGTTGCATTGGCTGTAGGGATTACGTTATATCCCTCTTTCTCCAACTCAACAAGTGTTGATGTTGCAATTGCCTCCACCTCCGGAATAATATAGTCGGGTTTCTCTTTCTCGATGATTTCGCGAAGTTTTGCTCCGTCTAACATTGAAAGAGTGTAAGAACGATGTGCAATTTGCATGGCGGGAGCGTTTTCGTAACGGTCCAAAGCCACTACCTCAACGCCATAGCGTTGTAATTCTATTGCAACCTCTTTGCCTAATTCTCCTGAACCACAAAGAAGGGCTTTGCATCCTTTCTCTGAAAAAATAGTTCCTAATTTAGCCATATCAGATTATATTTAAGTGTTTTGTGTTGTTCTGTACTATTTTGCAGGAATTTTCAAGACCTGACCTATGCGTATGAGATTGGAATTTAATCCATTAATATTTTTGAGGGTGTTAACATTTACTCCGTAACGTGAGGCTATAGAGGCTAATGTTTCGCCCGATTTTACTTTGTGTGATTTTGTTGAACCACTGCCACCTGAGCTTAAATTGCTATTTCCTGCTCCGGGTACTTTTATGTTTTGTCCTGCACGGATATTGTTGTTTTTCAATCCGTTCAATTCCTTTAGTTTTGTAACTGTGGTGTGGTATTTTTTTGCAATTGACGATAGTGATTCGCCATTGCGTATTTTATGATATCCGTATTCTAATTTAGCAGGCTCAACGGTTTTTTGACGTGCGAAATACTCTTGTCGGTAATTGATGATTGAGTCTTGCGAATTTATATATGCGTATGTCAATTGAATGGGAAGTCTTAGATGATAAGGCTTTATGTTTCCGGGTATAATGTCGTTACGATATTGAGGGTTTAGCTCTCGCAACATCTCAATAGGAGTATTCAATACTGCTGATATTTGTTGTAGATTGATTCTTTCGTTTATTACTATGGTGTCTGTTGCGAGAGGAATCTCTGCTGCAACAGGGCATATGTTATGCTCCTCATAGTATGTCATGATATAGTTTGCAGCTATAAAAGCAGGAACGTATCCTCTTGTCTCGCGAGGCAGGTGGTGATATATTCCCCAAAAATCCTTTTTGCCTCCCGATCTGACAATTGCTTTATTTACATTCCCCGGTCCGCAGTTGTATGCTGCAATGGCAAGGCTCCAATCGTTGTATATGTTGTATAGCTCTTTGAGATATTTTGCTGCGGCATCGGATGAGGCTATTGGCGAACGACGTTCGTCAACCAATGAGTTTACCTCAAGGCCAAGTCCTTTAGCAGTTTTTGGCATTATTTGCCATAATCCTGAAGCTCCGGCTTTTGATACGGCATTTGGTCGTAGAGCCGACTCTATAACAGGCAGATATTTCAATTCCATTGGAAGTCCCTCTCTCTCCAAAGCCTCTTCGAATATCGGGAAGTAGTATATTCCGAATCCCAACAGCGACTCCACAAGTTTGCGTCTTTTTGCTGCATACAAGGTTATATACTCTTTTATGATGCTGTTGTATGGCATATCAATAAGAGTGGGTAGTTTTGAAAGACGTTCGATATATACCGAGTCTGAGTACTCGATATTCTCTCCGCTTGCTATACAGGTGCTGTCAATGTTAGTGAACTTTTGCAGATACCAATTCGAAAGGATTGTGTCGTTTTCGTATTCAAGACTCTCTATAATAACCATATTGTTGTCGCTGATGGTGTCTCTTAACGACACAACATAAGTTGAGTCGGCTTCTTGTGATGAAACCGATGTTGCAAAAGCAGTTATTAATAGCAGAGTGATGAATATTATTTTTTTCATTTTCTTTATCTAAAAGACCAACGAGCACTGAAGTCCCAAAACGGCGGGCGTTTTTACCGTAGGCTCTAAAACCGCAGGAGTCAACCTCATTGATACGTCGGGCGAAATGTCAAATGTATATAGTTGGGCATCAACATAAGCGTCAATCATTGCAAGACCATAAACCGCTAACATACTTACAATACATAAATCTCGGTTTCTTCTGTAATAGTCCTTTTTGCTTTTCAGAGAACTTCGTATCCACTCCTTATTGTTTTCAATCCACTCTTTGTTGTTGCGGTATGAGTAGGGAAGGAAGTTTATGTAGCTGTTGGCATTAGGGTCGTCGCTATATGCATCGCGGTATGCATTGGAGTAGTCTGTGAAATATCGGCTGTTGAACGATATTCCGTACGCTAATCCCATAAAGCCACCCACAAGAATTGGAAGTTTCCAATATTTACGGTTGTAAATCTGTCCTGCTCCGGGCATCAAAGCCGAGTACCAAACCGCTTTTGTGGGGTCGGGAACAAACACTTTAGAGGAGTCGACAACAATAACCTCAATATCCGAGGTGTCAATCTCCATAATAATGTCGTTGCTGTCTAAAAACAGAGTGTCGTTTTCTATCGAGGTTGCCTTGATGAACTCCAACCCTTTGTCGCTCTCTTGTCCGTTTGCATTCGACACAAAAAGCATCAGCAACGCAACGGTTGCCGCTACAAAACAGCTTTTTATGTTAGTAATTACGGACATCATTATTGTGTTATCTATTATCCTTAAGCCTCTATTTTGTTCAAAAGTTCTTTTATTCGTTCAAACTCCTTTTCGTTTTTGAAAGGAATTGATATTTTGCCTTTTCCTGTTTCGTCGCAAACAATCTTTACACGGGTTTTAAATAGCGAAATAAGCTCTTTGCTGTATGTGTCGTAATTTGGATTGCTCTTTTTCGATGGTTTCTCTACTGTTTTAGTCTCTTGCCCCATCTCTTTTACTCTCTCCTCGACTTTGCGAACAGAGTAACCGTTAAGTTTAATCTCTTCGTAAAGTTTTAGTTGAAGCGAAGCGTCGTCTGTCGCAAGCAATGCACGGGCATGTCCCATGTCAATGACTTTGTTTTTCAATCCCAATTGAATTTCAGCAGGGAGTCTTAACAGACGTAGATAGTTTGCTATCGTGGTGCGTTTCTTACCAATTCTCTCGCTTAACTTCTCTTGTGTCAGGTTGTATTGCTCAATTAGTTTCTGGAAAGTAAGCGCAATCTCCACAGCATTCAAATCCTCACGTTGAATGTTTTCGATAAGAGCCATTTCCATAACGGTCTCATCTTCAACTGTGCGAACATAAGCCGGCATGCTTTTCAATCCTGCAAGTTTGGCAGCTCTGTATCGGCGTTCTCCTGCAATGATTTGATATGAGCCATCGCCCATTTTGCGAAGCGAAACGGGTTGAATAATACCCAACTCTTTAATCGAAGTCGAGAGTTCGATAAGAGCCTCCTCATCAAACTCGGTACGAGGTTGGTCGGGGTTTGGCTTTATAAGGTCTATATTAATCTCGTTGATAGAAGATGAACCCGAAGTCTTAACTTCGTCCATTGTGATAAGGGCGTCCAATCCTCTTCCGAGTGCACTGCGTTTAATCATAACGGTTACAATTATTCTTTGTCAATAATCTCTTTGGCAAGTTGCATGTAGTTTAATGCTCCGCGAGAATCTGGATCATACAATAGAACGGGCAATCCATGGCTTGGAGCCTCGCTCAAACGGATGTTACGTTGAATTGCCGTTTTAAACACCATATCGCCAAAGTGTTGTTTTAATTCATCAAAAATCTGATTTGCAAGACGCAAACGAGCATCGTACATAGTCAACAAAAATCCCTCTATCTCCAATTGAGGATTAAGTTTCGATTTAATGATTTTTATGGTATTCAAAAGTTTACTGATTCCTTCAAGAGCAAAGTACTCTGCCTGAACAGGAATAATAACACTGTCGGCAGCAGTTAGCGAGTTGACGGTTATAAGACCCAATGAAGGAGAACAGTCGATTAAAATATAGTCGTAATCGTCTTTAACCTCGGCGAGTTGCTTCTCGAGCATTCTCTCGCGGTTCTCCATATTCAAAAGTTCCAACTCCGCACCAACAAGGTCAATGCGAGAAGGAATAACATGCATATTCCTTACGCAACTCTCCACGATTGCATCCGATGCACTGTGAGTTGCTATTAAACATTCGTATGTTGTAACTTCGCTACCTTTTGAATCAAGACCTACGCCCGAAGTGGCGTTGGCTTGAGGGTCGGCGTCAATCATCAAAACTCGTTTGTCGAGTGCGGCAAGCGATGTTGCCAAGTTTATAGAGGTAGTAGTCTTTCCTACACCGCCTTTTTGATTTGCTATTGCAATTATTTTTCCCATAGTTTGGATTTTACGATGTACAAAATAAGCAAATTTTATTAAATAGTAGTATCTTAATTTTGAATAATCTGTCGAAATTGTTGATAAGTTTTTGTAATAGAATAAAAATAGGATTGAAAAAAGGATTTTTTTGATGAAAACTTTTTATTACCTTTGTACCGTAAATCAAATTTTACCAAAAGTTTAGCTTTGAGAAGCGAATGCTTCTTAACTAAAAAACAAAAAACTTAAAAATTAAAATGTACCGATCCTTCTTTTTCTATCGTGAATGACAATCGCACCAATTACAAGTCTGTTCACGAGTTTTTAAGCCTAATCGATTAAACCCAAATTCGATTCAGGTTATTGTCTAATTAAATAATTAATTTATGGGTCTGATTTTTTTATATCTATTTGGTGCGTTAGGTATCTCATTTCTTTGTTCAATATTAGAGGCTGTATTACTTTCAACTCCTATGTCGTTTATCTCCATGAAAGAGGAGGAGGGAAATAAAACAGCAAAACTCCTAAAAAAATATAAAGCCGAAATTGATGGCCCTGTTGCGGCTATCTTATCACTCAACACCATTGCTCACACAATTGGTGCTGCAGGAGTTGGTGCTGAGGCAGTAAATGTCTTTGGAGAAGAGTATTTTGGCGTAATTTCGGCAATTCTTACAATCCTTATTTTGGTCTTCTCTGAGATTATACCAAAGACAATAGGTGCAAACAGTTGGCGCGTATTGGCTCTGCCTGCTACAAAAATCATCAAAGGCTTGATGGTTATAACCTATCCCCTTGTAAAACTCTCGGAATATATAACAAAAATATTTGACCGAGGCCCGGAACAAGCAACCGTAAGTCGTGAGGAGGTATCGGCAATGGTTAATGTAGGAGTAGAGGAGGGTGTATTCCAAGTAAAAGAGAAAAAGATTATACAAAACTTCATAAAGCTCGATAGCGTATTGGCAGAGGACATTATGACTCCCAACTTGGTAGTGGAGAGTGTTCCCGAGACAATGACAATGAAGGAGTTTTATGCTTTGAAAGAGCTTTCTCACTCGCGTATACCTGTATACAAAGAAAACCGTGACTATATAACAGGCTACATCTTAAGAGCAACCGTGTTGGAACGTTTGGCGGAGGATAAGTTTGATATAGAACTCTCGGAGATTATGCGTCCCATGTTGTCGTTCAGCGAGGAGGATTCAGTTTCTGTTATATGGGAAAAAATGCTTGAGAGTAAAGAGCATATATCGGTAATTACCGATGAATACGGCTGTATGCGAGGTCTGGTAACTATGGAAGACGTAATTGAAACAATGCTCGGAGTTGAGATTGTTGACGAATACGACAAAACCGAAGATATGCAGGAACTTGCTCGTGAACGTTGGCAAAAGATGCGTCAACAACGAGTAGCAAAAAAATAAGAACAAATTAAAACTTCCGAGTGTTCGGAAGTTTTTTTTGTATCTGCTAAAACAAAATAGTGTCAAAATGATAATACGTGAGGCAACAAAAAACGATTCGGGGGCAATAGCCAATGTGGTATTACTCGCTATAGGTGTGGATATAGAACACCTTGAACTTCATACATCGCCTTTCAATTACGAATTGGTAAAGGCGTTGGCAGAGAGGGAGGACAGTCAGTACTCATATGAAAATTGCTATGTATGTGAGGTTGATGGTAATGTTGCAGGAGCGGTATGTTGTTACGACGGAGCAAGGCTATATGAGTTGCGTAAGGCACTATTAGAGGAGTTGCAACGCAGAGGAGTAAAACTCGATAAAAAGATAACCGATGAGTGCGAAAGCGGAGAGTTTTACATTGACTCAATTGCTGTATTTAAGGAGTATCGTGGCAAAGGTATTGCAAAGGCGCTTATTGCAAGAGCAGAGGAGAGGTCGCGTGAACTTGAAATTCCTGTGTTGGGCCTGCTGGTAGATGACGAGAATCCCAATGCTGCCAAACTTTACACCTCGTTAGGCTTTCGCTCCATAAACATCCGTGAGTTTATGGAAATACCTATGACTCATATGCAAAAAGCGGTTAAGTAAGGTTTGTTACTCAATGAATTGGATAAAATTAATGTTTGCAGGAATGCTTCGCTTAATTAACTCATATCTCATCTGCAAAGTTTCTTCGTAGTTTTTCTCTTTGTCGTTAGCCAAAATGCGGTTGATTCTCTTTGCCTTGTGTGGCTTGACGGAGGCATCAATGCGATAATTAAAATAGATGTTTTTTGTGTTCTGAATTTTGCGTTGTTAATCAATAATGCAAACGTTTTTGAATAAAAAGAGATAAAAAAAAGAGAAAGTGTTCCGAAGAACACTTTCTCTTGGTAGTCCATAGGGGAATCGAACCCCTCTTTCAAGAATGAAAATCTTGCGTCCTAACCGATAGACGAATGGACCATCCTTTTGGTGCGGCTTAACCGACACCTGCTTTCTTATAGTTTGTTAACTTTAAGAGCTAATTTTGATTTCAAGTTAGCTGCTTTGTTTTTGTGGATGATGTTTTTCTTTGCCAATTTGTCAAGCATTGAAGAAACTTTTACCAATAGAGAAGCAGCCTCCTCTTTCTCAGTAGTAGCGCGTAATTTGCGTACTGCATTACGCATAGTTTTTGCATAATATCTATTATGCAAACGGCGAGTTTCAGTCTCGCGGATTCTTTTAATTGAAGATTTATGGTTTGCCATTTTCTTATTTTTTTATTATTAGTAGCCCCTAGGGGAATCGAACCCCTCTTTGGAGAATGAGAATCTCCCGTCCTAACCGATAGACGAAAGGGCCATATCGAAATACTTTAAAAGTATATTTCTCGATTTGCGACTGCAAAGATATAAGCTTTTTTTAAATTGAACAAACTTTTTAATGAAAAATATTTTATTATTTTTTTATCCGTCTAATTATCAGGAAAATAAAATATTATTTTTATTATAGTTTTTTCATTGTGCGTTTTTAGAGCTACACATCTCTTGTACTTTTCATTATTTAATAATGTATAAATTACAGGATTTTATTATATATTTGTGACCAAATTGCCTGTTTACGCAAATAAAAAATCAAACAAAATATACTTTTATGAAAAATTTTTTAATTAGCACACTTGTAATTATTGCCACAATGGCATTCGGCAATGCATATGCCGATTGTACTTTTGGCAACTACGCTTCAAGTGGAAGAAGTCTTGTATCGTTTGGACTTACAGACGGAACTACAACCACAAGCGTTTCGGTAAACCAAACGACTTCAGGTTCGATTTACTACAATCGTAAATCGACAGTGTTTGAAACATCTCCCGGCGAAGAGATTAGATTCTCTGACCTTACATGGAACGGAGCATGGATGCACGGTTACCTCTACATCGACTATAATGGAGACGGCGAGTTTAACCAAACTCTTAATGCCAATGGCACAACAGGAGGCGAGGTTGTTAGTTACTCATACTACAACTCTATGAATAGTGCCGGTGCTTCTGCAAGTGATGGTGCTGGATTGCCAAATGCAACCATCATGCCTAAATTTGTTATTCCCGCTGACATTGCGGCAGGTACATACACTGCTCGTTTTAAAGTGGACTGGAACAGTTTGGATCCCTGTGGAAACAGTGCATCAAACAACAACATCGCTAAAAACGGAGGTTGTGTGGTTGACTTCTCAATTAAAGTAAACGCTCCTAAAGATATGGAGCTGGTTTCTGTTTCTGTAGACAAACGTTCGGGCGAGGTTAATTGCGGTGAAAAAAAGATTATTCTTGCATCGGTTAATGTTAAAGCTGACGGTGGATTGAATCCTTTTACAGTTACAGGTTTTTCCGTAAAATTCAACGGAACAAAATCAACAGATATAAGCAACCTTCGTTGGATTTACTCAACTTCAGGAACTCTAACCACTGAAGTTATTGCTGAGAAAGCTAATTTTTCTCGCAACAGTGCAAAATTTACAGCAGAAAAAACATTGGCACACGGAAACAACTATTTCCTATTTGTTGCAGACGTATCTAATGATGCTGCCATTGGCAACTCTATCAAAGTAACAATAAACAACATTACAATTTCCGGAGCAGATCAAAGTGCTAACGACCCGGGAACAGGAGAGTATATTGTTTCAAATATTGTTGACTACACTAAAGGCAATGCTATTTGGTTTGACACTCCAAACTCTTCAACTGCAGGCGTGGCGATATGGAATACCAACGATTTTAGTTCAACCTCAACCAATCCCGACCAAAACTGGGAGAAAAAATCATTCCCAATTGGTAACGGTTCGTTAGGAGCCACTATCATGGGAGCTGTTAACAAAGAGCGCGTTGTGATGAACGAAAAGACTCTTTGGAAAGGTGGTCCCGGCACAGGCGTTACAAACTACTGGAACATGAACAAAACTGTTTCATCTTCTACTCTACAACAAGTTCGTAACTACTTGGTACAAGGCAACAACTCTTCGGCTCACTCATTGGTACAAAGCAACTATAACGGAACAGTAAGCTACAACAAAAACGTATTCGGTACTTTCACAATGATGGGAGAGGCTTACGTTGAGACAGGTATCAATGAGAGCAACGTAACAAACTATAAGAGAATCATGAACATGGACTCTTCAATGGTTGTTGTAAAATTTGATGCTAACGGAATTGGCTACACTCGCAAATATTTCTGTTCATACCCCGATAGTGTTATGGTATGGAAATATCAATCAAAAGGAGGAACTCAAAATCTAACATTCTCATTCAACTGCCCTCAAATAGTAAATTCTGTCTCTGAGGTTGATGGAGGTTTGTTATACAACTGCGCTATCGACAACAACGGCATGAAATGGGCTATGCGAGTATATGTTCGCACAAATGGCGGAGGTAGTGTTACCACAAACGCTTCGGCAAGAACCATTACCGTATCGGGTTCTACAGACGTTGACTTCATTATTGCGGCAGACACCGACTATAAGATGAACTTCAACCCGTCGTTCACCGACAGCAAAGCTTACGTTGGAGTTGACCCAATAGCAAGTGTAAACAACGTTATCAACGCAGCAAAAGCAAAATCATACAACGAATTGTTTAACAACCACAGAGAGGACTACTGTTCAATATTCGACAGAGTAAAAATATCAATCAACCCCTCTGAGTCGTTCGAAAACCTTCCAACACCAACTCGTTTGGCTAACTACCGCAGTGGAACATTAGACCACGAATTGGAGGCTCTATACTTCCAATACGGACGTTACTTGTTGATTGCTTGTTCTCGTGCAGGAAACATGCCAGCCAACCTTCAAGGTATGTGGAACAACAACATCGATGGTCCTTGGCGCGTTGACTACCACAACAACATCAACCTACAAATGAACTATTGGCCTGCAACATGTACAAATATGCTGGAGTGCTACCAACCATTCATCGACTACGTCAGAGGATTGGTTAAACCAGGAGAGCGCACAGCTCAAGCATACTACGGCGCAAGAGGATGGACTGCTGAGGTTTCAACAAACATCTTCGGATTTACAGCTCCTCTTATCGACAGCGATATGAGCTGGAACTACAACCCAACTGCAGGCCCTTGGTTGACTACTCAAATTTGGGAGTACTACGACTATACTCGCGACAAAGAGTGGTTGGCAGAAGTTGGATACGACATCATCAAATCAAGTGCAAACTTCGTATCTGACCTTCTATACTATGCAAACGGTTCTTACACTTCTGCACCTTCATACTCTCCCGAGCATGGAACTTGCGACCTTGGAGCAACATACGCAAATGCCGTTACTCGCGAGGTTTTGATTGAGGCTATCAAAGCAGCAGAGATTCTTGGTAAAGATGCCAACTTGGTTGCTGAGTGGAAAGAGAAACTAAACAACATGTACCCATATCAAATTGGACGTTACGGACAACTTCAAGAGTGGTACAAAGATATTGACACTTACGGCGACCAACACCGTCACACAAACCACTTGTTTGGTCTGCACCCGGGTAGCACAGTCAACCCAATAACAACTCCTGCATTGGCAGAGGCATGTAAAGAGACACTTCGTCAACGTGGCGATGCTGCAACAGGATGGAGTATGGGTTGGAAACTTAACCACTGGGCTCGTCTTCAAGACGGAGACCACGCATACACTCTATTCAAAAACCTTTTGAAAGAGGGAACAATGGATAACATGTGGGATACACACCCACCATTCCAAATTGACGGAAACTTTGGAGGAACAGCAGGAATCTCTGAATTGTTCTTGCAAAGCCAAATGGATACATTGTATGTACTTCCCGCACTTCCATCTGATTGGAAAGAGGGAGCTATAACAGGTCTTCTTGCTCGCGGAAACTTCACTGTTGACATCTACTATGCAAACAACGCATTGGATTACGCATTGATTACTTCTAATATGGGCGAAGAGTGTCGCATACGCTATGCAGGAAAAACAATGTCATTCCCAACCACAAAAGGAGAACAATACCGTATCACATTAGAAAACGGACAGCTTAAATCAGAGGTTACAGGAATAAGACCTACTATAAGCGAAAGTGCAAAGGAGGGCAATGTAAAGGTTTTTCCGAACCCCAACGAGGGAACATTCACAGTTCAAGTAAAAGGTGCTGTAAGAGGAGACGTTAATCTTCAAGTTTTCTCGACTTTGGGGCAACAAATAGAAAACATTACCATCAATAAAGAGAGTGACATAGTAAACGTTCCTTTTAACTGCAACATAAGCAAAGGCAACTACATTGTTAAAGTTAACGGAAAAGGAATCTCTGAAACTCAAAAATTCATGGTAAAATAATAAAGGTCTTTACTTTTTAGGGAAAGCAATCGGGTTATACAACTCGATTGCTTTTTTTTGCAATAATACATGGTAAATGTATATATTAAGTAATGTGCTATAAAAAGGCTATCTCTTACGAGCTTTGTCCATAAAAAACAACCCGCACAATATAAGTGCAGCACCCACCATAGCCAAACCTGTAATCTTTTCTCCTAAAAATATGGCAGATGTTATTACTGCAACAACAGGATTAAGATAAAGAAAATTTGTTGCTCTCACAGTGCCTATTCTCTTCATGCACCAGTTCCAGCCCATAAAGCACAACATCGACGCAACACATCCCAAAAAAAGGATATTACCCCAAACAACTGCCCCACCCGACAGCAAAATATCATAATTGACACCACGCGCCAAAAGCCATGGTATAATGGTTATCAATCCATATCCAAAAACTTTGCGTGTAATAAGCATATTGGAGTAGCTACTCTGCAACCTTTTTATAATAAGAGAATAAAATGCCCAACAAAGACATGCGGCAATAGCCAACAAATCTCCAACAGGAGAGAGCTTAAGAATAAAGTTGCCATTAAAGACTACCAATGCCATACCTAAAAAGGATATAACCGAACCTAACAACGCCGACTTAGCCATACGTTCGCTCGGATAGAAAGCCCCAACAATAAAGTTTGTAACAATTGGAGTAAGACATACTATTAATGCAACATTCGAACAGTATCCATAGGCAATGGCATAATTTTCTGTAATAAAATACAACGAGCCACCGGTCAAACCCAGCAACAGAGCAAGAGCCTCATCTTTTAAGTTATCCATAAATAACTTTCTGCCCGATAGTGGCAATATAAGAAGATAGGCAAGAATAAAACGGAACAAGAAAATTTCATCGGGACGCAATCCCGAATTTATCAACAGTTTGGTTTGCACAAAGGTACACCCCCATATAACTATTATCACAAACGAGGTGACATATACTAAATAATCAGATATTTTCTTTTGGTTCTCCATAATATATATACTCCTATGCTCTTTTATATTTTCGGGTGCAAAGTTCGAGAAAAAACTAAAAACATACAATAGTGTTATATAAAGAGAGGTTATACAATCAAATATTTGTTACGGAGAAAATAGCGTTAATAAAAAACTTAAATTTCTTTTTTTTGCCAAAGAATAGTTTTATATTTGTGGTATATGACAAACCTACTTGTATAGCGAAAACCAATATACTATGGAAAAATATTGCATTATAATGGCAGGAGGAATTGGAAGCAGGTTCTGGCCTGTATCGCGTCCTGAAATGCCTAAACAATTTCTCGACTTTTTGGGGACAGGCAGAACACTACTGCAAACCACATTTGAGAGATACCTGTCGCTCTTCCCAAAAGAGAATATTTTTGTTGCAACAAACCACATATACAAGAATATAGTAAAGGAGCAGATTGACATAGCAGAGGAGAATATCTTATGTGAGCCTGCAAGAAAGAACACAGCACCGTGTATTGCATTTGCCACATATCATATTAGCAAAATCAACCCCGAATCGGTGTTGGTGTTTGCACCTTGCGATCACCTTATACTACGCAAAGAGGCATTTTGTGCCGCAGTGGAAAAGGCCATGGGATTTGCCGAAACCCACGATGTTCTGCTAACAATAGGAATAAAACCGACCCGACCCGAAACTGGTTATGGTTATATACAGGTAACCGACCATATTGAGGATGGAGTAAATGAGGTTAAAACATTTACCGAGAAACCTAACCGTGAGTTGGCAGAGATATTCGTGGAGAGCGGAGAGTTCTTCTGGAACTCAGGAATCTTCATTTGGCGCACCGACGTTATCAAAGAGGCTCTGCAACGTCACATCCCCGAAATCACATCACGCCTCGATGCAGATGAGAACAAATTCAATACTCCCGAAGAGACAGAATTTATTAACGAAGTCTTCCCAACAATACCCAATATATCAATTGACTTTGCCCTAATGGAAAAGGCAAGGAACGTATATGTATTGTGTGCTGAGTTTGGTTGGACCGACATAGGTACATGGGATTCGCTATACGACATCTCAAGGAAAGACCACCGAGGCAATGCAGACCTTGGCAATACCCTCATATATGATAGTTCAAATAATATCATTGCTGTTAAGCCGGGCAAAATGGCAGTGGTTGAGGGGTTGGAAAATTTCATTATTGCCGACTCTGACGATGCCCTATTGATTTGCAAGAAGGGCGACGAAAATCGCTTGCGTCAAATTTTTAACGATGTAAATACAAAGTTTAAGAAGTGAAAGGAATAAATTAATCAACAAGGCTTATTATTTATAATATTTTATTGTATATTTGTTGCGCTAAAAAACAAAAAAAAGAAATATATAGAAAGAGATTTATTTTTTAGATATATAATTAACGACATATTATAAAAGACGTCAACTTTTGTTTGTGCATCTTGAAACCTGAACAATTTCTAAGAATGTAGCACAATGAATAAAGGTGATGTCCGCGTTGTCTTACAACGTGGACTTTATTCTATATTTGTGCTACAAGGTAAGTTCAGGACCGCAAGATGCAAATAAAGGATTTTGTCCGCGTTTTTTATTTGTGTCTTAAGCAATAAATTTATGACACAAAAAGATTATTTCAGACCTGAATGGACCTGTGGTAGGTACAACCGTAAGGCAGAAGTTGCCATTTATTATAATCTTATAACAGGTATTAGTTATTTCTTCGAAAGCTATTCAGCAATGGTTATGGGAGAAATTATATCTCTTCCCAAGAACTCTAATTTCCATGTTGAAAAAATTTCTGAAAAATTAGATATATCAATTGAGAGTTTATTGCCTTTTTTTGAGGAATTAGAGCAATTAGGTCTTATATCCTCTGTTCCTCCAACTCAAAATATTATATCGGAATACCGTAACAGAGTTAGCAAATACAATAGAGAACTCTCTTATTCTTTAAACAACAGAGAGACTAAAGAGAAACTTCCATACGAGATTTCAAATGCTGAGCGATTATACACTCAAAAGGTAGGAGGAATAACAAGTGTGATGTTTGAGCTAACATATCGTTGCAGCGAAAAATGTATTCATTGTTATAATATTGGAGCAACTCGCAATGATAATGAAAACAGCAAGCGCGGAGAAAGAGCAGAATTAAGTTTAGAAGAGTATAAACAACTTATAGATGATCTGTATGAGCAAGGCTTAGTAAAAGTTTGTTTAACAGGAGGAGATCCGTTCTCTAAATCGTTTGTTTGGGAAATTATCGATTATTTGTATAAAAAGGGGATTGCTTTTGATGTATTTACAAATGGGCAAAGCATAATAAATGATTGTAAACGACTTGCCGATTACTATCCTCGTTTAGTGGGAGTCTCTATATACAGCGGAATAGCAGAAGTCCACGACTATATAACTCGAATAAAAGGCTCTTGGGAACGCTCTATGTATGTTATTCGAGAATTATCTTCATTGGCTGTACCCCTTAATATAAAATGCTGTATCATGCGACCAAATGTAAAATCGTATTTCTTGGTCGCAGATATTGCAAAAGAGTATGGAGCTATTCCTCAGTTTGAAGTAAATCTTACCGATTCAATTGATGGAGATACTTGTGTGAGCAAATATCTGAGAATGACACACGAGCAACTTGAAATAGTTTTAAGGGATAATAATACTCCAATGTATGTTGGAGAAGAGGCTCCAAACTATGGAGGACAGAAAAAGGATATGAAACAAAATCCTTGTGGTGCCGGAGAAAATTCTTTATGTATCACACCCGAAGGAAATGTAATCCCTTGTTGTGCTTTTCATACTCTCTTTGGAAATGTAAGAGAAAAACAACTCTCGGAAATATTGAAAGATAATAAAGATAGAGAATATTGGTTAGGATTGACACTAAACGACTATACAGATTGTGGGAAACTTGAATATTGTGCATATTGCAATTTATGTCCAGGCAACAACTTTATAGAACATGGGACTCCGCTAAAAGCCTCAGAAGTAAATTGTTATATGGCTAAAAATAGATATGAACTATCTAAAAATCTAAAACAAGGTAATGACCCTTTGCAAGGAAAAAGTCTAAGAGAGAGACTTGCAGAATTACCTGACTATGTGCCAACAACACTTAAAAGAGAAATGTCACAGAATTTTTGTGATATGAATTTAAAGGTAGGTGGGTAAATGTAATTCCCCAAGAAATATTACTATAACTAAAAATTCTAACAATCATGAAAGTAGGATTGAAAATTAGCGCTGCTTCTTCAGTAGTAGGAATGTCAAATTGTCCTAAAAATTCTGAAGCTCAATGCGGTATAATGTATCGTTCTTATTAATAAAGTACATACAAATATACCGCATAATTTAGGTGCAGAGTTTGTCTGCACCTTTAAACTATTAAAAGAACTAACTATGCAAATAATTCCTTGTTCTGAATATCCTTATAGGGTTATTCATAATTCTTCATCAAAACAAATAATTTATCCTTATCTCCGAGACCTGAAAGGGAATAAAGATATGATATGTATCACTCCATTGCATGGGCGTAGCTTTGTTGTTGGAAAAACAGAGGAGGGGAGATATATTGTCAGCAAAGGTAATGGACTAAGTTATACTCAAAGTTCATTTTTACATACAGGAGAGTTTTGTGATGGAACTTGGGGCTTGTTGCTTAGACAAGATGCAGAACGAGACTTTTTAATAGGTCAAGAGATTGAGTCTTTGGGTATAAAAACAAATCATATGCATTATGTTTTAGAGTTGGATTTTGAGATTAACTTACCTAATGGACATAAATTAAAGCCAACATTACTGCAATATGATGTTGAGTCGCCATATAGAATATGTGATGCTCCTTTTATGGAACACGAACTAATACAAGCAGAGATAAAAAAGTGGCAACTGAAGAATAATCGGGGATATGATAAATACCACATGATTGCAGCAGAAATTCTTATTAGTAATCTGCGTATCTTACACGACAACAACATTTTACATAATGCCATCCATGAACAGAATTATACATGGTCTTTGGAGTTGCTCGATTTTGAGTTGGCTTGTTCTTCCAGATATCCATATGAAAAAGAAGACTACAGGAGACATGTAAAAGACCTATTGCCTCGTGAAATTATCCAAACATACGTAATAATAAACTATATAGCAGGAGTCTTAAGAGAAACGGTAAGCTTTTATGATATCGACTCCTTGTTTAAAGAATATGATTTTGATTTAAAACAATTCAATTACTAACAGATTAAATAAATTACAATTATGCTTAAGTTATTTATAGGATTAATTATTGTAGGCGGCGTTATTATATATAAAGTTGTTCAAAATTTATCGGAACAGCAAGAATATGAAGAGATGGAAAAAACAATTGAAGATGCTCAAAAACAACGAGAAATAGAGGCTAAGAAAAAAGAACAGCAAGAAATTCAAAAGACAAATGCTTATAATGAGATTTCTGACATATGGAAATATGGAGATAAAACAATGCTTGCAACTTCTTTACTTGATGCAGGAGGCTACAGTATCCACTACATAAAACTTAGTTATACTCCTAAAGATTCTTCTGAAAAGCCATGGACCATCTCTCTTAAATCCCCGTATGGTAATGTTAGAAAATTTAAAGCTAAAAGAAGTGGAAATTCTCTTGTCTGCTTTGACAGAGATGATATTGTTGCAATGAAAGATTCAAAACTAAAAGTAGGGGATAGAACTTTTTGTTTTGATCATGAGGAAGAAGGAGTAAAATATGTTAACTCTTTGATGATGCGTCTGATTACCGGGGAAAAAATAGAAACCTTTCGTTTAAAACATTTAGAAGAGTTGCGAGAATTAAAGGGGGAGATAGGTGAAGATGTATTAAATGTATTACCAAGATTTACATTTACAATTTCAGAAAAGGGGATTAAGTGTGATGAAATAAACTTTCCCCAAAGGCTACTTGATGATTTCTTTGAGAAGAATAATGGAGGAGAACATATTTTTCAAAACAGAGTTTATTATGAAGAATATTGCAAAAATGGGGATCTTGAAATCTTTGAACCGGGAGAAGAACAAGACTTTGCATACTATATGAAAGAAATGAAGATGTTTGCAAAAAGACTTGGTTGTATTGATTGTAATACTAAATTTAGTATAGGTGATTGGTATGCTGCAGTTATACATGGAATAAACGATTTATACCAAAGCATAAGAACTTATGTGGCAAATAAAACATTGGATCTCACCCCCACTCTCGTTAGTGATAACGATATCGTCTTTGAGTATAGAAAGTATTCTCATCTTTATAGTGATAAAGATAATTCAAATTTAATAAAACAAATTGCAATTTCAATGATGGAGATAGAACGAATGGAGAATAATGTGTTATATTTAGTATCTCTTAAAGATAATGATATTGTAATTAAGATAGGAGAAGAGGCTTTTGTCTCTACTTCTATAATAGAGAAGATAAAATAATTATCATATTGATTTGTGCAAACAACAAAAAAAACGGAATGGGGCTAACCTCATTCCGTTTTTTGTATCTCCGCCGGGAATCGAACCCGAATCTAAAGTTTAGGAAACTTTCATTCTATCCGTTGAACTACAGAGACAGCTTTTATTTTTGCTGTGCAAATTTACTCTATTTTTTTGTTTTGACAAAACCCTACAAACTCAACTCTACCCATTAATCAAAAAGAAGTTTAAGAATCTCGGTCGATTTTAGTTCTGCAAAGCCCTGATGGATACGATAATACTCAACCATTCTCTCTAATGTCTCTCTACGCTCATCTCGCGAGAATTTAAAGAGATGAAGGTTGCTGAAGTTCATTCTCGACAAGAGCATAAACTTTTCGGCATCGCTTGGCATAAGTATATGATTATGCGTAGGACGAGAGGTTACAAACTCTCCATTAAGCATGTCGAAATATGCTCCTTTTATATAGCTTCCCGTATCGGGATAAAATCCCATAAAGGATGAGAGATTAAACAAAAAGCAGAGATGGAAATTGGCCTTCCCCTCCTCCATTACATTATATAACGAAATGGTGTCGGTGAGGAATTTAAAGAACTTAGGGTATGGCTCGGGCTCACGAATTACGCGCATCAAAAACTCCGACAGAAAGAGTGCCACCGAACCCTTAACGGCATCGAACTGCAACTGCTGCAACACCAACGGCTCTACATTTCTTATTTTTTGCAACCCCTCCTTTGCTCTATAATCGCACTCTATGGTTACAATCGAAAGGGGCGAGAGCAACATCCTCTTCATGCGCGAGGCTTTGCTACTGCCTATAACAAAGAGATATGCCACCCTGCCATATTTTTCGGTATAGGCATTTACTATCAGGGTGGTATCGTTATGCTTTGTTACATGTAGTATTACAGCGTTACTCTTTTCAATCATAACGGGGTTATAATCCGAATAAATCGCGATAGAGGTCGAACGACGACTCTATCTCCTCTTTTGTTACCGATACGTTTATTTCAACCTCTCCAACTGCTTTTAGCAAAGTGTAGTTTATTCTTCCCGATTCGTTCTTTTTATCGTGAGTGATTTTTTCATATAGGTAGGCATAGTCGTCGCAAGTGATTTTAAATGCGCCGTAATTTGCCTTTACATAATCAACCAATCGGTGTATTTCGGATTGAGAGAAGCCAAACTTCATATACGAAAGTATTGCTTCGCATACCAATCCCCATGCAACAGCATAACCGTGCTGAACGGGAGTGTTGCGTTTCATTGCCAAACTTTCAATGGCATGTCCGCTGGTATGACCTAAATTAAGATACTTTCTTATCCCTTTTTCAAGTGGATCTTCCTCCACTATATTCTCTTTTATTGATACAGAATCGGCTACCAAGTTCAACAACTCATCGTAGTCGGGTTTTGATATGTCAAATGAGATAAGTTTGTTGTAATTCTCCATGTTGCTTATAAGCCCATGTTTAAGCATCTCGGCAAAGCCCGACAATAGATGCTCTTTTGAGAGGGTTTTGAAAAAGCGTGTGTCAATAACCACAGCCGATGGTTGCTTGAATGCTCCAATCTCGTTTTTCAAACCCTCGAAGTTTATTCCTGTTTTTCCGCCTACTGCTGCATCAACCGCACCGAGCAAAGTTGTGGGTATGTTTATATGTTCAATTCCACGTTTGAATGTTGCTGCGGCAAAGCCTCCCATATCGGTAACCATACCTCCTCCAAGGTTTATAAGCAACGACTTGCGTGTTGCCCCCTCACTTACCAATGCTCTCCAAATTGTTGATAGATTTTCGAGATTCTTGTTTGTGTCGTCTGCAAGAATTGTTATTACATGCGCCTCGCTACACTTTTTGCTATCCGAAAGCAGTGGCATAGCAAACTTGAGCGTATTTTCATCGGTTAGGATAAAGAGTTTATCATACTCTTTTGTTTGTAGCAACTCCTCAATACTCTCTGATATTTTTGAACTATATATTATATTGTTTATCATTGTCTTATAGTATCTTTTTTATCTCATTGGCAAAGGTCTTCACATCGGGATATACAATATCTGCTCCTGCTTCATACAACTCCTCCTCGCTCAATGGACCTGTATTTACAGCTATGGTAAATATCCCTGCCGCACGACCTGCCTCTACTCCCAATGGAGCATTCTCCAAAACTATTGCTTTATCTCTCTCAACTCCTGCCTTTGTCAAGCCCATAAGATATGGTTCGGGGTTTGGTTTCCCTTTTATGACATCGTATGCCGTAACCATTGTTTGGGGAGTGAATATTCCGGGATAGTGTAAATCTAATTTTTGCAAAAGAGATTTTTGTCCCGAGCCTGTTACCAACACTATGGTTTTCCCCGATGCCTTTATCATCTGCATTGCCTCTTGCGCAGAGTCCATAGGATGAGCTTCGCCACACTCCACAAAGCGTCGTGCCTTTTCGGAATATATACGTTGTACCTCCTCCTCGGTTGCTTCTCTCCCTTTATGTTTATTGAAATAGATATTTATCGTACCCTTTCCGGTTCGGCCTTCGTGAGCATAAAACTCTCGTGCTTCGCACTCCACACCTTCTGCCTGCATGGTCTCTGCCCACGCTTTTGCATGAAAAGGCATGGAGTTATACAAAACCCCATCCATATCCGAAAGCAACGCTTTAAATTCAAGAGTTACCCCGTTTCGTTGATTATATGCCTCTATTGCCTCTAAAATATCCATATCTCAGCTTTATGCTCTACAAAATTAGTAAACTTTTTCGTATTTTTGCTCCTAAATATAAAAGAGTCTTTTGATGAGCTATTTTGCCGATGTAATACTTCCTCTGCCCTTGGGTAAATATTTCACATATTCCATTCCCGAGGAGTTATTTCCCGCAATTAAAACGGGAAGCAGGGTCATTGTGCAATTTGGTGCGAAGAAGTATTATACCGCTGTCGTAAGAGATATTCACAACAATGCTCCCGATTATGACACAAAACCTATTTTGGAGGTCTTGGATTCTCGTCCCATTATACGTCCTCGTCAGCTGGAGTTTTGGGAGTGGATTGCCAACTACTACATGTGCAGTGTGGGTGATGTTTATAAGGCTGCTCTTCCTTCGGGTCTAAAGCCCGAGAGCGAAACTACCATACTGCTTAACAGCGAATATATACCCGAGGAAATTCCTGACCTTACCCCAAAAGAGCAACTAATTGTAGGTTTTCTTGAAAAGGAGCAAGAGGCCTCAATCGCCCTACTCGAAAAGAGTGGCATAAAAGGCGTTATGAGTTCGGTAAGGTCGTTGCTCGAACGCAATATAGTGGTTGTAAAAGAGGAACTTCGTCGCAGATATCAGCCTAAGACTCAACTTTGCATAAGATTGTCGTTTGAAAGAGGTAACGAGGAGAAGATAAGGGAGTGTTTTGAAAATTTGAAAAGAGCAAAACTCCAACTCAAACTCTTTGTCACATTCTTGGAAATGTCGGGATTCAATCGCCCCGGCAACGAAATTGTTGTAACCAGAAAGGCTCTTTTGGAGAGAGCTGATGCAAACAGTTCTGTTTTATTGGCAATGATAAACAGAGGTATTTTTGTTCAATACAAACAGGAAATAAGCCGTTTTGACGACCGCGTTCAAAAAGTTGAGAAGGCTCACGAACTCAACCCGGCTCAAAAAAGGGCTTATAACGAAATCATTGATACATTCTGTGAAAAGAGTATCTCTCTCTTGCATGGAGTTACCTCAAGCGGAAAAACTGAAATATATATACATCTTATTCAACACGCAATTGAAGAGGGGAAACAGGTTCTGTTCTTGGTCCCTGAGATTGCTCTTACAACACAACTTGCAAATCGCTTGGCAAGAGTTTTTGGTAACAAGTTAGGTGTATATCACTCAAAATTCACCGATAACGAGAGGGTTGATATTTGGAACTCGCTTTTAAAAGATAATGGCATTCAGGTGGTGTTAGGCGTACGCTCATCACTATTCTTACCTTTTAAAAATTTGGGATTGATTATTGTTGATGAGGAACATGAAACAAGTTACAAACAACAAGACCCTGCTCCAAGATACAATGCCCGTAATGCAGCTATGGTTCTTGCGGCTTCGTTTGGTGCAAAAACTCTGTTGGGTAGTGCAACTCCCTCAATTGAGAGCTACTTTAACGCAAAGATGGGTAAATATGGTTTTATAGAACTGCTTACTCGACACGGTGATATTCTACTCCCAAAAATTGAAATTGCCGATACTCGCGAGCTGCGTCGAAAAAAGATTATGAAAAGCGGAGATATATCTCCCCAACTTGCCGAAGCATCCAAAAGGGCGTTGGATATGGGTGGTCAAGTGATTTTGTTTAGGAACAGACGAGGTTTTGCACCCGTAGTGGAGTGCCAGACTTGCGGCTGGATTCCCAAATGCAAGCACTGCGACGTATCGATGACGTTCCACAAACGTTACAATCAACTTACATGCCACTACTGTGGTTATACTTACGAAATCCCTTCGAAATGCCCCGCATGTGGATACCCTACCATTGAGGTTAAAGGATTTGGAACGGAGCAGATCGAAGAGGAGGCAACAAGCAACTTTGAGGGCTATCCTGTTGCTCGCATGGATTTGGATACCACTCGTAGCAGGAAGGCATACGAGGAGATTATATCGGACTTTGAGGATGGTAAAACCAAAGTGCTTATAGGAACGCAAATGATAACCAAAGGATTGGACTTTGAACGCGTAGGCGTGGTGGGCATTTTAGGTGCTGACACTCTTTTGAACATGCCCGATTTCAGAGCGCATGAGAGAGCCTTTCAGATGATGGAGCAGGTTGCAGGCAGAGCAGGAAGAAAGGGCAAACAAGGACACGTTATTGTTCAGACATCGCAATCTGACCATTCCGTTATCACACAACTGCTCACACACGATTATAAGGCCATGTTCAACAGTCAGCTGATTGAGCGACAAGAGTTCAACTATCCCCCATACACAAGGCTTATTTATGTCTATATTAAGGGACGTAACGAAGATATAGTTCAACGAGCTTCGAGATGGTATGCCGACCTATTAAGACAATCGTTCGGCTCACGCGTTTTGGGACCCGACAAACCAATTGTAGGTCGTGTGCAGTCGATGTATATAAGAAAAATAGTACTTAAGTTCGAGAACAACTCTTCGCCTCAAAAGATAAGAGAGATTATTTCCACCGCAGAGGATAATTTTTATGCTCAAAATGGTTTCAAGAGTATTATTCTATACTACGACGTTGACCCTGTTTAAAAAAACTCACTTTCTTTGTTGCAAAAAAGAGGTTAGTCGGTATAATGATATATAGAAACTAATAAATTATATAATGGAACTTTACAACTTACTTGACAAATTGCACATATGCACAACCAACAAAAGGAGAATTGTAAGCATAAAGGAAGACAAAGCAAAGGCTCTTTTTGAGAAATGCACAAGCAATGGTTGTATAATTTTTTCGCCAAATATGGCAGATGAAGTTGATAACGATGCTCAACAATTAGCTAATCTAATTATAGAGTTAACTCAAAAAATTAAAGAGAGAGGTTTCTGTTATACACCGATATATGGCTGTTTTGCAGACGAAAGTGAAGAGGTGTGCCATAAATATGGGTTTGTAATTTATCCTTTCGACAACAGTGGCAACAAAAAACCATTCGAGGCACTGCAGGAGTTTGTTTGCGAATTGTCGAAAACATATAACCAAAAGAACTTTTTTATAAAAACACCCAATGGCGAATGGCTCTATAATAACACTGCAGAAAACATTACTCCAGAACTCAACGAAAACATCTCTTTTGCATCTATAATCAAAGAGTATTTTAGCAGCACCAATAGAGATGGCAAGTTTAAATACGTTGATACATTCCTAAACGCAGGACCAGATTCTCTTGCGGGAGCGCACGTGAGATGGTGCAAGGGAGAGAAGTTTATTCCATATAGATAATTGGATTTAATCATTTATCGTATAAAAACTCAATATATGTTAAATGTTTATTTATATTTTTAGTTATATTTGCCACAAGTAAAAAAAGAAATGTAATCATTAATGCACAATTATCATGAAAAATTCTTTATTTAAAATTTTGATGCTGTTGGCAATTTTTGCTTCAAATTTAACTTTTGTCTCTTGTAATGGAGACGGAAACGATAGTGATGATAAAAATGGGCTTGTAGCTCCTGATAAAACAGTCACAGACGTTAGCATTGCATATTCTATCAATTTGGCAGACACATATTACAAATATTTTGATATTAAAGCTGAATATGTCAATAAAGAGAGCCAGATAATAAGTATGGATGTCACACAAAACTGGGATTACTCATTCTCTTCAAGCTACGAAGCAACTCCCAAAAACATAATTTTTAAAGTAGTTGCTACTCCTAAAGAAGAACTCCCGACAATTGAAGAAATAAATTATGATATCACTGCAAACATTCATGTAACACAAACAGGATATACCAAAGAAGGAATTGAAAATGAGAACTTTGGTTACTCAGGGTCGTGTAAAATAAATGGTTATAAGACTCCTAAAGAATGGACTAACTACACCTCAAAAGAGCGTACTCTTATAAACTATGATTTCCCCATAGGTCCTGCAAATCCTGTGGAGTAACCAACAAAAAGAGATAATTGGCTTTGCCGTAGATTTTTTAAAAAAAATTATCACTGCTATTTACGGTTTTTTGGGTTTTATCTTGTAACTTTGTAGAACTTTAAGAGTAGAGAGTATTAACACTAAAATAAAGAATAATAATTATGTCTAAAGTAACAGTTATCGGCGCCGGTATGGTGGGCGCAACTTGTGCAAACGTATTGGCTGCACGCGAAGTAGCAAGCGAGGTTGTATTGATCGATATTAAAGAGGGTCTTTCAGAAGGTAAAATGCTTGATATGTACCAAGCATCAGTTACTACTGATTTCAAAACTAAACTTACAGGTTGTACAAATGACTATGAGAAAACAGCTAACTCAGATGTTATCGTTGTAACTTCAGGTATTCCTCGTAAACCAGGTATGACTCGCGAAGAGTTGATTGGAACTAACGCAAACATCGTAAAAAGCGTAGTATCTCAAGCTTTGGCTCAATCTCCTAACGCTATCTTCATCATCGTATCTAACCCAATGGATACAATGGCTTACTTGACTTTGAAATCAACAGGTCTTCCTAAAAACCGCGTAATCGGTATGGGTGGAGCATTGGACTCTTCACGTTTCCGTTGCTACTTGGCAAAAGCTACTAACACAAACATCCACGATGTTGACGGTATGGTAATTGGTGGACACGGTGATACTACAATGATTCCTTTGACTTCAAAAGCAACTATCAAAGGTGTTCCTGCTTCTCAATTCCTTTCAGCAGAAGAGTTAGAGAAAGTTGCAGCAGACACAATGGTTGGTGGTGCTACATTGACAGGTCTTCTTGGAACTTCAGCTTGGTACGCTCCAGGTGCTGCCGCAGCATCAGTTGTTGAGGCTATCTTGGGAGACCAAAAACGTATTATTCCTTGCGGATGCTACCTTGAAGGAGAGTACGGACAAGAGGATATCATGATTGGTGTTCCTGTAGTTATCGGTCGCAACGGTATCGAGAAAATCGTTGAGATTGAACTAACTGAAGATGAGAAAGCTAAATTCGAGGCTTCTGCTGATGCAGTTCGTAAAGTTAACCAAATCCTTACAGAAACAGGTGCTATCTAATAACCAAGTTTTAGATAATCACTATAACAACAGAAAACGGCAGCTCAATCGAGTTGCCGTTTCTGTTGTTACACTTAATTTCTACGGAATTGTAAATTTTAATCGAGCCTCCCAATCGTATTTTATTGGTACTACGCTATTAGGTCTGTACTCTAACCAATAATCCTGCATAATGACTATAGAGTTATACCCCTTTTGCACCTTATGCCTTAATCCTTTTCCTCCGTTTGCTTCAGGATTAGAGCTGTAAGGACCAGCATAAATGTAATATTCTCCTGTAGAAGGATTATATGTATACTCTATTGTACACGTTTTACCATCTATGTATTGAGCATAGCTGTCGTAGTTAAGTCCGGGACCTATAACATCGACTGTTGCAGAGACTTTTCCTGTAACAATTTGAGTTGAACCGCCTCCTGTTTCATTATCGGAATTTCCTCCTGTATTGCTTTGATAAGCATCTTGTTCAATAGTTATTATTGCTGTTCCGCTTACTTGTTTATCATAGTAATATGAATATTCTATCTCTATCTGTTGGGTTCGAGAGTATGACGAGATATTTGGGTCAACTACAATCTTATATCGATTCCAAGCTCCCATATCCCAATCAAGTGAGGCAAAACCACTTGAATTTAATGACCTTGCCGAGAAAATACCAATATCTCCATTATATACAAATGTTCCCCCTGTTAATTTAGTAAGCACTGCTTCAATATCAATATAATACTCACCTCCACTATTAGAGCATTTGTATCTGTTAGCAGATAGATATGTTAAGTTTGTATTCTTTATTTGAGGCACTGCAGAAGTGAACATATAAACATCTCCTGGTTGAGGTAGAGTGTTTTCTCCCCCGGGTTTATACATACAATAATTTACGTATGAGAAAAGTTCTCCCATATCTTCATCTCCCTCCTCTCTTACAACCATTGTATTTTCAGTCAATTGTACCATAGTCAGACCGTCCCACTCCTCCATATAGCTATACTCTCCATCCTCGTCGTAAAAGGCAATATTAAGAATAACCTCTCTTCCGTAAAGCTCGATATCCCCCACAAATTGAGAATATTCATTATCTCCCTCATACCATCTGCCTGATATTGTATTATCTTGATTTATTGTCAATCTATCAATATACTCTTCATCATCGGCAGGAGCCTTACCCATCCAAGTTCCATAAATAAGTTCCTGAGAGATTGCTGAAGAAGGAACTATATTGGTTGTTCGCATAAATTCAATAATCGTTCCGTATTCTGAATCACCCTCGCGTATTTGCAATTGATTGGGGGTTAATTTAAGAATGGTTATATCATCAAATGTCTCCTCCTCATTATCTGCATCCTGAAATAATGCTGTAATTATGATGCTATACCCCGAAATATATAGTCTTCCTGTAAAGTACGAATATTCATCTATACCATACACATCTTTACCTTCGCACCAATAACCCTCTACAGTATTATCTCGATATATATATATTGAGTATAGATAATCTTTTTCGCTGTTTTGCGAAGTTGCTAAATTAGATATCCATCCTCCATATACGTTGTTCATATCTATAGTACCTTCAGAACCTTCTCCTGATACAATACCTGAAGAATTAGAATTTAACGAATCTCCATCTCCTTCACACGAAGTTAGAAAGAATAAGAAGAGTAATGCGAACAAATAAAAACCAAACCTTTTCATATTAGCACGTTTTTAACTTTAATATATATTCATTTACAAATATAAAGCCTACGGCTCTTTTTTTGTTTTAAATTTTGTTAAAATAAAAGGTTTTGCATTTTTTCTTCTCTATATAGATTATAGTATAAGACTGTATCTTACTCCTCCTCTACTACATCATTCACACTCTCTATTTCTATACCACCACTCCATGTCTTTCCCATATCCGAAGAGAATACCAACCACCCATTATCAGCCTCATAAAACGAAGCATAATAGGTAAAGGTTATTCCATTTTGAACCACCCAATCACAAGCTAATGATATTGAACAAATATCTGTAAATAATATACCGATTTAATTACACTGTCGTGAAAACAGACATCTCCACAATCCCAAATCTCTCTTATCCTATCAAAACCTTTGATTTTGAGCTTTGCTTTTTCTGAAAAGCCGTTTTCTATAAAATCTTTGATATCACTTAACATTACAATTACACACAAAATTAAAAAAGCCATACCTCGCAAGGGGTATGGCTTTCAGGTTCCTATATTTTAATAATTAAAAACTTTTGAATCCCATAATTTTGCGAACTTCGGCAAGAGTTTTCGCTGCACTCTCACGAGCCTTTTCTGCTCCAATTTTTACCACTTTTCGCATATACTCCTCGTCTTTAATAATCTCGTTGTAACGCTCACGCATAGGAGTTGTAACCTTTAAGATATCTTCTGCAATCTGCTTTTTGAAATCGCCGTAGCGAATTGAGCAATCGGCATAAGCAGCCTTATATTGTTCAACAACTTCGGGTTCTGAAACAAGGCTCATTACAGTAAACAAGTTCTCGATAGGTTGCGACAATGGAGAATTAGGCTCTTTTGGACCTTCGTCTGTTACCGCTTTCATAACCTTTTTACGCAATGGTTTATCCTCGTCGATTAGGTAGATGCAGTTACCTTCCGATTTACCCATTTTCCCGCTACCGTCAAGCCCCGGAACTTTGATAGACTCCGAACCAAAGTTATAGCTTGCAGGTTCTGGGAACAACTCAACACCATAGATATTATTGAAACGACGTGCAAAACGACGTGTCAACTCCAAGTGTTGCTCTTGGTCTTTACCCACAGGCACTTTTGTCGCTTTGTGGATAAGGATGTCAACAGCCATCAACGAAGGGTATGTCAACAATCCTGCATTTACGTTTTCGGGCTGTTTGCGAACTTTATCTTTAAACGATGCAGTACGCTCCAACTCACCTATATATACATGCATGTTCATCAAAAGGTACATCTCCGAAATCTCAGGAACATCGCTTTGAATAAATATTGTTGATTTCTCAGGATCGAGACCTGCTGCAAGATATTGAGCCAAAATGCTCTTTACGTTGTCGTGCAATTGAGCAGGGTCGGGGTGCGTTGTTAATGCGTGAAGGTCGGCAATAAAAAAGAAACAATCGTTCTCCTCTTGCATCTTCACAAAGTTACGCAAAGCACCATAATAGTTTCCTAAGTGAAGATTACCTGTTGAGCGAATACCGCTAACTACTATATCTCTCATAATTTTTATTCTCTTTTTTTAATGAGCAAGGAACGACTCGTGTCGCTCCTCTGCTTAATTATATGTTTTAAATTCTATTTTGACAAATCTTCTATAGGAAGAGGTTGACGGAAAGCCTCTTTAAAAGAGATGATTGACTCGGTACGAGCCAAGCCCAATGGTTGCAACTTATCGTGAATAATATCCAAAAGGTGAGCGTTGTCGCGAGCATACAACTTTATAAACATATCATATTGTCCTGTTGTATAGTGACACTCAACAACCTCGGGTATTGCACTGAGTTTTGCAACAACCTCTTCAAATTGATCGGGAGTTTGAAGATACAAGCCCATATATGCACATGTACCAAATCCCACTTTAGCAGGGTCAACAAAATAGTCAGTACCTTTTATAATACCCAAATTTACCAATCTCTGAACTCTTTGGTGGATTGCTGCACCTGACACCCCACATTCGCGTGCCACCTCAAGAAATGGTACACGGGCATTTGCTGATATTAATTGTAAGATTTTATAATCCAACGAATCTAATTGTTGTCTTGCCATATTTTCTGTTTTTTAGATTACAATTTAATAGTACAAATATATAATATTTTTATTTAAAAACGTATATTATATTAATAATTTTTTAAATTTTGAGCATGAAGAGATAATATATCAATAATCTATAGCTATTTATGTGATATATAATTACAAATTATAAGTTACAATTTGTTTTATGCAAATTTAGAATTTGCGATATACCCTCAATATTAAGCTCTTATTAATATAAAAATAGAATTACTCTTTCGTTATTTCGTTATTTTTTCGATTTCAGTTTTGCAGAATAAAAATATTTGATTACCTTTGCACCCGCAATCAGACAAGATTCGGGATGTAGCTCAGCCCGGTTAGAGTACACGTCTGGGGGGCGTGTTGTCGCTGGTTCGAATCCAGTCATCCCGACCGAAGTAAAGCCTTGATAATCAAAACGATTATCGAGGCTTTTTGTTTTTTTGTCCACTTCTTGCAATAAATAATTTGCAAAAAAATGGATTAAAATAACCATTATAGGAATCCTATCAATTATCTTGGTAGGATTTCTTATGTAAAATCATTAACTTTGTTAAAAATGATCTGCAATAAAAAAGACACTTATAACATTAGGATTTCTTTTGTTGGTAATTGTCTTGCCTTATAATAAAACAAAGTGGCAAATATTCAGATATAAGAGATATTTAAAAATTCGTCTGTTTTAAAAAACACAAAACAACATGAAGAAAATACTATTACTTTTAATCTGTCTGACAACATTGGAGAGTTGCAATCAGATCATAGAAGAAAGGGTTATAACACTGAACGATGATGAAAAGAATCTCGCAATAACCACTTTGCAACTCTATCAAAATAAAAATTCACTAAATATGGTACACCTTGATTCTGTCGTTAATTACGGTGTGGATTTAATTAAAGAAAACAAAGGGAAAGAATTGGCAAACTTGCTCGATAAAGAGTTGAGTAATTTCTACGCAAGCCCCAGCAACACAATTGATAATGAGATAAAACTGCATAAACTAATATGTGCTCTTTATTACAAACAAACGACATACGAAATTTTAATTTCAAAGTCAATATCTTTGAATGAACATACTGTAATGCATATCGAATCACAAGGAAGCAATCATCCTGAATACGCAGAAATTTTGGAAGATTTACTTACTTATCGTATCATAAAGGAAGATGATAAGAGCATAATGAAAAACTACAGTAAAGCAATTTTGGCTGGCAGAAAATTAAGTACGCATGCATTACAGACAGACAACAAAGATGCGCAAATTTACTCGTCTCTGCTATTGGCTTATTTATACGAAATGAACGATGCCCATGAGTTAAAAGATAGCTGTATTAACAGCATTAAGCATATTATTCCTTTATATCCGGAATCAGAAGAAAGAGCGTGGCAATTCTTGAATAGATAAACGATATAATCATGAATAGGAAAACCTGCATAATAAAATAAAAATTGGATTTTTTATATCGTTTGAATAATAAACTTAATAATATTGAGGGTGATAAAACAAAAAAAAGTCTGGAAGATTTTCCAGACTTTGTGGTCCCACTTGGGCTTGAACCAAGGACCCCCTGATTATGAGTCAGATGCTCTAACCAACTGAGCTATAGGACCTCTTTTATGGGTTTCCCCTCAAAAGCGATGCAAAGATACGTACTTTTTTTCATTCTGCAAAATAATTATTGTCGAAATCTAAAAATTTATACTATTTAACTGTTATAATACTCTAATTTTACTATTTTTGTACAGAATAGGGGAGTCCCCAAATTGGCATGCAGAATGAAGAGAGAATATACTACCATAATATTTGATTTGGGAGGTGTAATTATTAATCTTAAGAGGCAAAATTGTATTGATGCTTTTAAAGCTTTGGGATATGATTCTGTTGATAAGATGTTGAGTGAGTACCGACAAGATGGCGAGTTTTTGGCTCTTGAAGAGGGTAGGGTTTCGCCTGAGGAGTGGAGGAGTATTGTAAGAAAGAGTATATCTTCGTCTGTTACAGATGAGCAAATTGATAATGCTTTTAATGCTTTCTTGGTTGATATCCCGGTAGAGAAGTTGAGAATGCTCAGAACTCTTAAAGAGAAGTATCGTATTGCTATGTTGAGTAATACAAATAAGGTTATGTTTGAGAGTAAAATTCCCGAGCTTTTTAAGATTGAAGGGTTGACGATAGATGATTATTTCGATGACTTTTTCTTGTCGTACAAAATGGGAATGAGCAAGCCTTCACCTGAAATCTTTATTAAGGTGGCAGAGGAGTTGGGAATAGAGCCAGGCGAGGCTTTGTTTATTGATGATTCGCAGGCTAATGTTGATGCTGCTTCGAAGTTGGGATTTCAGACAATGTGTGTTGAACCATATACCGATTTTTCGGACAAACTATTATAACGATGAAAATAATATCGTCACCAACAAGCAATTTGCCCAAATTGATTGCCGGAATTGGATTTTTTGATGGTGTTCATTTAGGACATCAGTCGTTGATTAGGGATTTAAAGAGAACTGCTGAAGAGACGGCTATATCTTCGGCTGTGGTAACTTTTCGTCGCCATCCGCGTTCTGTTTTAAATAGCGAATATCGTCCGCAGTTAATAAATCTGTTTAATGAGAAGATGCAACATCTCTCAAATACGGGTATTGACTATGTAATAGCTTTAGACTTTGATTTGGCTATGTCAAGGATGAGTAGCTATGAATTTATAAAGTTCTTGCGCGATAAATATAATTTGGCAGGACTTTATATTGGTTATGACCATAGGTTTGGGTATAATAGAAGTGATGGCTTTGAGGATTATCAGCGTTATGGTAAAGAGTTGGGTGTTGAAATATATAAGGCAGGGGTTGCTCTTGCCGGCACAACGCCTATAAGTTCGTCTGTGATTCGTCGCTTTTTAAAAGAGGGGAATGTTTCGGTTGCGAATGATATGTTGACCTATCGTTATTCTCTTTCGGGTAAGGTGGTTTCAGGTTATGGTGTGGGAAGGACTATTGGTTTTAAAACTGCCAACATTGAAGTTGAGGATTTGGATAAACTTATTCCCGGAAACGGAGTGTATGCGGTTTATGTAAAAACTGCAGATGGGGTTATGCATAGGGGTATGATGAATATAGGTAATCGTCCTACGGTGCATGATAATATTGAGAGGGCTATAGAGGTGCATATTTTGGATTTTGACGGAGAGTTATATGAGAGCAATATTGAGATATTCTTCGAGAAGTTTATGCGTCCTGAAAGAAAAATGAGCGGATTGGAGGAGTTGAAGTCTCAACTTGCTGAAGATAGAGAGATGGTAAAGAAAATTTTAAAATAAAGATATTATATAATAATGGAATCGTTTGCATTTATACAGTGGTGTTTAGATAATCTTAATTATTGGACAGTGACTCTTTTGATGACCATAGAGAGTTCGTTTATACCTTTCCCTTCAGAGGTGGTGGTTCCGCCTGCTGCATGGTTGGCATCTACAGGTAGCTCCGATTTGAATATCTATTTGGTTGTTTTGTTTGCAACTTTGGGCGCATGTTTGGGCGCGTTGGTAAATTATTATTTGGCATTGTGGTTGGGACGTCCCATTATCTATAAGTTCGTGAATAGCAGGGTGGGTCATATGTGCCTTCTTGATGAGGATAAATTAAAACATGCCGAGACTTATTTTGAGAAACATGGTTCTGTCTCTACGTTGGTAGGACGATTGATTCCGGCTGTGCGTCAGCTTATATCTATTCCTGCCGGTTTGTCGCGTATGAAAATAGGGAAATTTATTCTCTTTACATCTTTGGGAGCCGGTGTCTGGAATGTGGTATTGGCTGTTATTGGTTGGAGCTTGGCAAAAGTGCCTGGAATTCAAACCAAAGAACAATTACTTGAAAGAGTTAATGAGTATAGTCATATTATAGGTTACTCAATTCTTGCAGTGGTTGTAGTGGTTTTGACTGTGTTGATATATAAAGGAACCCGAAAGAAATAGGTCTTTAAGTAGAATAAAAAATATCCTTGAACTTTAAAAGCTCAAGGATATTTTTTTTGTCTGTTGGTTTGTTTTTATTCTTTATCGTCGTTGACAATAATAGACTTTTGTTCTACGGGAATTTCGCGTGAGAAGCTCTCTTCCAACGAAATCAATGTTTCGGTCTCTGCAACTCCGGGAATCTCTTGTAGCTTACCGTTTACCAACTCCATTAAATGTTCATTGTCTCGAGCATACAGTTTACACATCATAGTATATGGACCTGTGGTAAAGTGGCACTCTATGACTTCGGGTATTCTCAACAACTCAGGAACTACGAGTTTATACATTGAGCCCTTCTCGAGTTTTAATCCGATGTATGTACAAGTGCGATATCCCAATATTTTAGGATTTACTCTGTAGCCCGAACCTACAATGACATTCATATCAATCAAGCGCTGTATTCTTTGGTGAACAGCGGCTCTTGATACTCCACACTCTGTTGCTACATCTTTTGAAGGAATGCGTGCATTGCGCATTATTATAGATAGTATTTTTCTATCAAGTTTGTCAATTTTTTCCATAATAGTATTGTTAGTATCACAAATTTAGAAAAAAAATAACAATATGTATATAAAAAAAGAAAAAATGTGACAAAACGTCACATTTTTTCTTCTATAGTGTTCAGAGTGTGGATATTATTTTGTTACCTCTAACAACTCAACTTCAAATATTAGTGTACTTGCAGGAGGTATGGGCCCTTGTCCGTGTTCTCCATATCCTAACTCATAAGGAATGTAGAATGTGTATTTTGAGCCTACGGGCATCAAACATATACCCTCTTGCCATCCTTTAATCAATCCTTGAAGAGAGAAATCTGCAGGTTTTCCGCGTTTATAAGAGCTATCAAACTCTGTTCCGTCCATAAGTCTTCCTACATAGTGAACTTGAACCAAGCTTGTGATTTCGGGTTTTTCACCTTCTCCAAGGCGGTCAACTTTATAAAGCAATCCGCTTTCTGTTTTTACAACCCCTGGTTCTTGCTCCATTTTTGCTAAAAACTCAGCACTTGCTCTTTTGTTATTCTCCATCTCCATCTCTTTCTTCTTTTGCATTGCATCGCGAAGAATATTATTGGTTCGAGAATATACGTCTGCTAATTGCTCGTCAGTGAATAACATATTGGCAGAATCATTAGCTAATTGAGTCATCATTGAAGATATGATAATATCTTTTGACAAACAGAAATCAACATCGTTTTTCATTTGCTCCAACATGCCGACTGTTTGTTTTCCCATTGCCATTCCGTAAGCATATGCAATACTGTCTTGCAATGAGTTCAGAGTTGTTGCTTTACAACAACTTGTCTCGCTCTTTTGTTCTGTTTTAACGGATCCTTTTTTTGCCTTTTTTGCAAATGTTGCAGGAACAGCAAGAGTTAGACATAATGCTAAAATTGCAAACTTTTTCATAGCTATTATCTGATGTCTGTTAATTCGATTTCAAAAATCAATGTTGAGTTTGATGGAATTTCGCCTTGAGTAAGAGCTCCATATCCTAATTTAGCAGGAATGTATACCTCAAATTTAGCTCCTTTGTCCATAAGAAGAAGAGCCTCTGTGAATCCGGGGATAAAACCGCTAACTCTACCTCTTGATCCTACGTTTTGGTCAAACTCTGTTCCGTCGATAAGAGTACCGCGGTAGTTCATTGTAATCTCAGAATCTACAGTAGGGAACTCTCCGTTACCTTTATTGATAACTTTGTAAAGAAGTCCGCTCTCTGTTTTTACAACACCCTCTTCTGTTGCTTTGTTAGCTAACCAAGCCTCTCCTTTTGCCAAGTTTTCTTGAGCTTCGGGAGTAGTAGAGAAACGAGCTTCTTCTTTTGCTCTTTTTTGAGCAAGTAATTTTTCGAATATAGCATTTGCAATTAAAGTAGCCTCTGGCTCAGCAAATAAAAGAGAGTCTTCGTTTACGGCAGCAACAAAAGCTTTGTAAAAAGTTTTTTTGTCCATCATCACGCCCAATACATTAACGTCGCGCTCCATGTTCATGGCGATGTTGTGTCCGATTTGCTCTCCAATTTTGAAAGAGTAATCAGTGCTGTCAGAATATAATCCCGATTTAAATCCTTTAATAAACTCCTCTTTGTTCATTTTGGGATCATATGACAATTGAGGTGCAATTTTGCTTCCTATATTCATACCTTGAATATAGCTCATGCTGTCTATGTCGTTTTTCAATTCAATGCTTCTTCCGCAGTTGCAAGATGTGAATGTTGCAGTTGTTATGGTTGCAAGTAGCAATCCTGCAATAAATAGATACTTTTTCATAATTATAAAACTTTTAATAATTCAACTTCGAAAATAAGTGTTGAGTTAGGCTCGATTGATTGTCCTGCTCCGCGCTCTCCATATGCAAGGTTTGCTGGGATGAATAGTTTCCATTTAGCTCCTTCGCTCATAAGTTGAAGAGCTTCAACCCATCCTTTGATAACTCCGTTTACAGGGAATTCTGCTGGTTGGTTGCGTAAAACAGAGCTGTCGAAAACAGTACCGTCAATCAAAGTACCATGATAGTGGCAGCTTACAGTGTCTGTAGCAGATGGTTTTTTGCCTGTACCCTCTGTGATAACCTCATATTGCAATCCGCTTGGCAATGTTACAACGCCTTCGCGTTTACCGTTTTCTGCAAGGAATTTTTTACCCTCTTCCAAATTTTTAGTTAATTTCTCTTTTTCTGCTTTTTCAAAATATTCTTGAATAACAGTTTTTGCTTCAGCATCTGTCATTTTGGCACTCTCTCCTTTGTAGACAGCAGAAACTGCTTCAGCAAAATCCTCAACTGAAAGGTTTGCAAACCCTGAAGCTTTAAGATTGTTTGCTATATTCAAACCTATAGCATAGCTTAATTTATCCATATTGTTGTTTAAGTTTTTATGCGGAATATGACCGCGTTATTAATTATTATTATAGTTTTTTCAATTGCTTGGCGAAGTTAAAAAATTTTTTACAACTCTATTTAGTTTTTAGAGTGAAAAATATATAAATTTACGCACCTTTGCACAAATATTAATATGCAAACTTTGTACCAAAGTTTTAGATTGGTTTACAATTATAAAATTACTCTTATATGCAAAAGAAAAAATTGGTGGTCTTAACCGGAGCCGGAATCTCTGCGGAGAGTGGTTTGGCGGTATTTCGTGGCAGTAACGGTTTATGGGGAAAGTATAGAGTTGACGATGTTGCCACCATCGAGGGGTGGTATCGTAACCCGGAGTTGGTGTTGCAATTCTATAACGAAAGACGCAAGGAGCTTCTAAAATCTTATCCTCATTATGGGCATGAGGGTTTGGTCGATTTAGAAGATGTGTATGATGTAAGGGTGATAACTCAAAATGTTGACGATCTTCACGAAAGAGCAGGTAGTAGTAATGTGCTACATCTGCATGGCAGATTGATGTGGGTTCGTTCGGAGAAAAATGAAAATTTGCGATTTGAGCTACCTGCTGATAACTGCGAGATACACGTTGGGGATATAGCTTCGGATGGTGCGCAATTGCGTCCCGATATTGTTTGGTTTGGCGAGGCAGTGCCTATGCTTGATGCGGCAATAGATTGGGTAGAGGAGGCTGATATATTTGTTGTGATAGGGACATCCTTGAATGTATATCCTGCGGCAGGATTATTGCATTATGTAAAAAGGGGAGTACCTGTATTCTTAATCGACCCTAATCCCGTTAAAGATCCATACGGAAAGGTTACGACTTATATAAACTGTGTTGCAAGTGAGGGTGTAAAACAGCTTGTCGAACTGTTAAGTAAGGAGTATTAGAAAAGAAAAAATGAGTAAATACTTTGGGTTCGTTTTGTAAACTATTTCAAAGTAATTTACTCATTTTATAAAAAGATATTGCTTTCTGTTGTGCGTTTATTGTGCAGGTTTTGCTTTTGCCACCTGTTTCGCAAGTTCGTCAAAAACATTTCCTATTATGCTCTCTGATGATAGAGCAACGGGTTTACCTTCGTCTCCACCCTCTCTGATGCTTTGAACAATGGGTATTTGTGCAAGTAGCGGAACGTTTGCACTCTTTGCAAGGCTTTCTCCTCCGCCTTTGCCAAATATATAGTATTTGTTTTCGGGAAGTTCTGCAGGTGTAAACCAAGCCATATTCTCAACAATACCCACAATTGGCACATTAATTTGAGGATTCAGGAACATATCTACACCCTTACGAGCATCGGCAAGAGCAACCTCTTGAGGAGTAGTAACGATTATAGCTCCTGTTAAAGGAATCAATTGAACAATGGTAAGATGAATATCGCTTGTGCCGGGTGGAAGGTCAATTAAAAGATAGTCTAACTCTCCCCAAGCTGCCTCGGTGATAAGCTGTTTTATGGCATTGCTTGCCATACCTCCACGCCATACGGTGGCACTGCCTTTGTTTACGAAAAATCCTATAGAAAGAAGCTTTATTCCGTACTGTTCTATTGGTTTTATGTAGTCTTTACCATCAACCTCTTCGGCAATTGGTCGTGCATCTTCGCAGTTAAACATTGTTGGGACAGAGGGACCGAAGATATCGGCATCCAATAATCCTACTTTATATCCGTTGCGAGCCAAGGCTACTGCAAGGTTCGATGATACCGTAGACTTTCCAACTCCTCCTTTGCCTGATGCTATTGCAATAATGTTTTTTACTTTTGGTAGAGCAGGTTCGTTTTCTGTTTTGGGCTGTTGTTTGAATTGGGGGGTAATATTGCCTTTAATTTCCACCTCTTCGCCAACGTATGTCAAAATAGCAGTCTCTGCTGCGCGAATCATCGATTTTATGAATGGGTCGTTAGGTCTGTCGAAAATAAGAGAGAACGAAACTTTGTTTCCCTCTATACGGATATTGTCTGCAACCATCTCTGCGGTAACAAGATCTTTTCCGTTGCCGGGATAGCGGACAGTTGCAAGTGCGTCTAAAATAAGTTTGGGATATATTGTCATGGCTATTATTCTCCTTTCTTTGGTTGTTGGCTACGTCTGCTTCTGTTGAAACTTCTGTAGCTGTCGTATTCAATCTCTATATCGGGTTCGATAAGCGGTTTGTTGCAGTTTGGAATGAAACTTAAATATTTTATTGATAAACCACGCTCCAACCATTGTTGTTCGTAGAAGGTCTTTATTCCTAAAATTTTATCTTCGATGCCTGAATTATAAAGGTCGTCGGTGTTGGTGATGACCTCAAATTCATTTAGTTTAACCATCTCTGCTGTGTATGTGTATAGGAAAGGACTGTCGCTTTTAAGATGTATAATACCTCCTGGTTGAAGAATTTTATTGTATAGCTCAATAAAATTTGTAGCGGTTAAACGTTTGCGGCATTTCTTCATTTGAGGGTCAGGGAATGTAATCCAAATTTCCGAAACTTCATTTTCTGCAAAGAAGTATGGAATAAGTTCAATTGAGGTTCTAAGAAATGCAACATTTTTCATTCCTTTCTCCAAAGACTCTTTTGCTCCCGACCATATTCTTGCACCTTTGATGTCGATGCCGATAAAATTCTTTTCGGGGTATAGCTCAGCCAATCCAACTGTATATTCTCCTTTACCACAACCTAACTCCAAAACAATAGGGTTGTCGTTTTTAAAAAACATCTCTCCCCATTTGCCTTTCATATCAAAACCTTTCTCTTTTAATACCGAAAAAGGGTATTGGAATACGTGTGGACACTTCTCTACGAATTCAAATTTTTGTAACTTATTTTTTCCCATATATGGTAGTGTTCAATTATAGTTTAATATTTAATATTCTAATTTGTATCAGAGTCTGCTGTCGAAACGAATAATGTTTTCAACAACAAAGAGGGCACGAATGTCTTCTCTTGGAATTTCAATATCGTCGTACTCTTTGTTTGCACTCTTTAATATCACAAGGTTGGGATTTTCGTGTTTCCTGACGTATTTGACCATTCTGTAATCGTCGAGTAGAACAACATAGATTTGCCCCCAGAATATAAGATTAAGGTTTTTAACCTCTCTTATTGCTAACATGTCTCCGTTGTTTATGACGGGGGACATGCTATCTCCGCTTACTTTAACAATGTAATTTTCGGGATTGATAAAGGGTACGTTGATTGAACCTATGACTTGCTCAGATGAAAACATCAGACTTCTGCCGCTAGGCCCTGCAGTAACATCAATATCATATACCTTGGCTCCTGTAGTGGAAGTAGTAGCTATTGCATTTGTTGGCAAGGTTATAGTTTTTGAATTTGAAGAGGCGGTAGATTTGTATTTTTCTCCTTTTCCTTCAATTAACCACTCTTTTGAGATGCCAAGTTCAACAATAATCTTATTGGTGAGAACGCTGGTAATAGCCAATTTGCCGTTAATCTGTTTCGAAAAGTTGGAACAATCTGTGCCTATTCTCGAAGCAAATTCATTTTGACTTATCCTCATCTCTTTGATAAGTTCTTTGATTCTTAAAGCAATTTCGTTCATTAAGGGTTATTTTATAAATATAACACACCTCTATTGTAATATTACCCTACTTTTGTTTTTGGAGGTAGAGGTTTGTTTTATTCTGTTACTCTTTAAACACAAAGGTATATAAACTTTTTATGGTATAAAAATTTTTGACTTTAAAATATGGTATAAATATAAAAAATATGGTTATTTAACAATGAAGATATTAGGTTATAATGCAATAAAGGTAGATTATATGCGACTGTCGTTAATGGCTGTAGCATATTTCATCCTTAATTTTGAAGATATGGTAGAGGAGGATGGCAGATATGTTTATGATTTGGAGGTGAATGTAAAGGATAAGCCTCTTGTAATAACTGCAGAGTATCGCATCTCTGCTCCATTTAAGGGGGAGTATCCGTTCTCTTTTTATGTAGAGAGTGAAGATGTTGATTTGGAGTTATACTTTGAAGGTTGCTATAATCTTGCATGTTCATATGCGTCAGATATAGCAACGGAGTATATACGAAGGGTAAAAAAATAGAGGTTGCGTAGGCAACCTCTATCTGTTGAATATATTTTCAGTTGAAAATTATCCGTTAACTTTTTTCATGTAAGCGATCAACTCAAGAACTTTGTTTGAGTAACCGATCTCGTTGTCATACCAAGATACAACTTTAACGAAAGTATCAGTCAAAGCGATACCTGCTTTAGCGTCGAAGATTGAAGTGCGAGCATCTCCTAAGAAGTCAGCAGATACTACATCGTCCTCAGTGTAACCAAGTACACCTTTCAATTCATTCTCAGAAGCAGCTTTCATAGCCTCGCAAATCTCAGCGTAAGTAGCTGGTTTAGCCAAGTTAACTGTTAGGTCAACAACAGAAACGTCCAAAGTAGGAACGCGGAATGCCATACCAGTCAATTTACCGTTAAGCTCAGGAATTACTTTACCTACAGCTTTAGCAGCACCTGTTGAAGAAGGAATGATGTTTCCTGCAGCAGCACGACCACCTCTCCAGTCTTTTACTGAAGGACCGTCAACTGTTTTTTGAGTAGCAGTTGTTGAGTGAACTGTTGTCATCAAACCGTCAGTGATACCCCATTTGTCGTTCAATACTTTAGCGATAGGAGCAAGACAGTTAGTAGTACAAGAAGCGTTAGAAACGAATTGTGTACCTTTCTCATATTTGTCGAAGTTTACACCGCAAACGAACATAGGAGTTGCGTCTTTAGAAGGTGCAGACATTACAACATATTTAGCACCAGCCTCGATGTGAGCTTGAGCTTTCTCTTGAGTCAAGAAAAGACCAGTTGATTCAACTACGTACTCAGCCTCGATTTCGTTCCATTTTAGGTCAGCTGGGTTACGCTCTGCAGTTACGCGGATCTCTTTACCGTTAACAATCAATTTGCTGTTTTCAACGTCAGCCTCGATTGTTCCCTCGAATTGACCGTGCATAGTATCATATTTAAGCATGTATGCCAAATAATCTACTGGGCAAAGGTCGTTAATACCAACGATTTGAATATCGTTTCTTGTTTGAGCTGCACGGAATACGAAACGTCCGATACGTCCGAATCCATTAATACCTACTTTAATCATTGTTTAAAACTTTAAATGGTTTTATAAAAAAATAAAATTTAGTTCAAATCTCTTTTTTAGGACTACAAAGGTAGTTAAATTTTTAATAATTAAGAACAATTCAATTGAAAATAAATAGCATTTTTATCACATTTTTGGTAAAGTGAATAAAAATTTCAAATATTTCCACCAAATTGTAAACTCAACATAACAAATCCGTTTTTCTATATTATGAATTAGTTCGTTGCTCTGCAACAATTAGTAATTAGAAATTAATAAAAAATATTCCTCATTAAGAAACATTCGTTTCTTGATTCTGCTTACGCTCGGCAAAATTCAAGTAAACTTGTTTTGCTCTCGCTTACTTGCAGAATTCCTAATTTCTAATTCCTAATTTAACAAACAACTAATATTGTTCGCTTTCGTTAGGGAAGTCGCTCGATTTGACATCCTCTATATAGTGTTTAACAGCATTTGTTATCTCTGTGCTAAGGTCGGCATATCTGCGTAAGAAACGAGGAGAGAATCCTTTGTTTATACCCAACATATCGTGCATAACCAAAACTTGTCCGTCAACGCCTCCTCCTGCACCAATGCCAATAACGGGAATTGTCAGCTCTTCGGCAACTCTTTTTGCAAGAGCCGCAGGAACTTTCTCTATAACAACAGCGCAACAACCCAACTCCTCCAATAGGTGGGCGTCCTTTATAAGTTTTTGAGCTTCCGCTTCCTCTTTTGCTCTAACAGCATATCCCCCAAATTTGTTTATTGATTGAGGAGTTAATCCCAAATGTCCCATAATGGGAATACCGGCACTTAATATACGAGAGATTGATTCTTGAATCTCCTCTCCACCTTCAAGTTTCACGCAATCGGCTCCGGTCTCTTTCATTATTCTGATAGCAGAGTTAAGAGCCTCTATTGAGTTTCCTTGATATGTACCAAAAGGCATATCGACAACCACCAAAGCTCTTTTAACAGCACGCATAACCGAGCAACCGTGATATATCATTTGATCTAAGGTCATTGGAAGAGTGGTGATATTACCCGCCATCACATTTGAAGCAGAGTCACCAACCAAGATAATATCCATACCTGCCTCGTCAATGAGTTTTGCCATTGAGTAGTCGTAGGCGGTAAGCATCGAAATTTTTTCGCCCCTTGCTTTCATCTCGGTCAAACGACGAGTTGTTACTTTTTTTGGGGCAGTTTCGTTATATGTAGACATAATTTATTTATATGTGTATTTATAAATTGGGTGCAAAGTTAATGCTAATTTTTTGTTACACCAATTTTGAACCTTAAAAGTAAACAATTGTTTTATAAGAGAAATAAACAACTAAAATGTAAAAGGTGGATTTAATAATCAAGTAGTATGGCAAACGTTAGACAGAGCCTAAAATTAGGTGTTTTTACTTTGGCGATTATGAATGTAACGGCAGTAGTGTCGTTACGAGGACTGCCGGCTGAGGCAGAGTATGGTTTGAGTTCGGCATTTTATTACATATTTGCCGCAATAGTATTTTTAATTCCTACTGCAATGGTGGCTGCCGAGTTGGCGGCTATGTTCCAGAATAAACAGGGAGGAGTCTTTCGTTGGGTAGGAGAGGCATTCGGTAAAAAGGTTGGTTTTCTTGCCATTTGGGTACAGTGGTTGCAGAATACAATATGGTATCCTACGGTGCTTACCTTTGGAGCGGTTTCGTTGGCATTCATTGGAATGAATCCGCAAGAAGATATGTTATTGGCATCAAATAAGATTTATACACTTGTTGTAGTGTTGATAATATATTGGCTTGCCACATTCATTTCGCTTAAAGGATTGGGTTGGGTAGGAAAAGTCTCTAAAATCGGAGGTTTGGTTGGAACCATAATCCCTGCTGCAATTCTTGTAATATTGGGAATTGTCTATTTGGCAACGGGAGGAGAGTCTCAAATGGATTTTGGCGGAAGTTTCTTCCCTGACCTTTCAAACTTCAATAACTTGGTTTTGGCATCGGGAATATTCCTCTTCTATGCGGGAATGGAGATGAGTGGAGTACACGTACAAGATATGGAGAATCCTTCCAAAAATTACCCCAAAGCAATATTTATCGGTTCTGCAATAACTGTTCTAATATTCATATTGGGAACCTTTGCCTTGGGTGTTATAATACCGCAAAAAGATATAAACCTAACACAAAGCCTGTTGGTGGGATTTGATAGATACTTTTCTTACATTCATGCATCGTGGTTATCTCCCATAATGGCAATAGCCCTTACGTTTGGAGTATTGGCAGGAGTACTAACCTGGGTTGCAGGACCATCAAAAGGTCTCTTCTCTGTAGGTAAGGCAGGATATTTACCTCCCGTCTTGCAAAAAACAAATGCAATAGGAGTGCAAAAGAATATCCTATATTTGCAGGGAATTGCCGTAACGCTTTTGTCGTTGTTGTTTGTTGTAATGCCATCGGTTCAGAGCTTTTATCAAATATTATCGCAACTTACAGTTCTCTTATATTTAATAATGTATCTATTGATGTTTGCTGCGGCAATAGCATTGCGATATAAGATGAAAAATGCACAACGCCCCTTCCGTATCGGAAAGAATAACATTTGGATATGGATAGTAGCAGGAGTAGGATTTTTAGGTTCTTTGTTAGCCTTTGTATTAAGCTTTGTTCCACCAGCACAGATTGAGGTTGGAAGTAATGCCGCGTGGTATTCGGTGCTGATAATAGGCTGTATCATTTTTGTGGTAGCACCCTTTATAATATATGCCAACCGTAAGCCTGAGTGGTTAAATAAAGACGCGGAGTTGGAACCATTCCATTGGGAAGAGAAAAAGTTATAGTCAATAGTTGTCGGTTTCGCAAACTCAACCGCCCTGCGGGTAGTTTTTAGTTAATTAGAAATTAGAAATGAGGAATTAGAAATTAAAATCTAACTCCTCATTTTTTATTATACCAATTAATACAATTATTCCAGCTTATCGTAGTAGTCTTGGTTATTATGGTATTCATGGTTATTATAATTCCCCTACATATTTAATTTCCCCCTCTTTTTGTGTAGTTGTTGTTCAATTGAAAAAATTAACTTTACTTTGCATAGTACAACTGATAAATCAGAACTTACAAAGTCCGACAAAACCGACAAAAAATAACAAAAAAATATGAACTATATCAACCACTATACCCATATCATAATAGGACTGATAATATTAATATCAGTTAGTTTAATATCGTGTAATCCAAATTTTGACCCAACATTAGGAACTTACACTGTATCATTTGAGACATTGGAATACGGAACAGCCAAAGCCTCAAAAACAGAAGTAGGCTATAACGGAGAAGTAACCTTAACTGCCACCCCACAAGAGGGTTACCGTTTCGTAAATTGGACAGTGGAAGGTAAAGAGGTATCAAAAGAGAACCCCTATACAGCATTAATAATTCGCAACACACAATTTAGAGCAAACTTTGAAAAAGAGATATATACAATAAAAGTAACAGCAGGCGAGGGCGGAACAGCCAAA
>JAFYRT010000037.1 GCA_017546805.1 Muribaculaceae bacterium
CCTTAGCAGCCTCGATTAACATGGTATTAAGATCCTATATAAAACAATAACAAAAGTTTTAGTTATCTATAGAAACCGTAAGTCGCAATTCATATTGTGGCTCAATACTCTGTTGTCTTTGCCCACCGAGTAATAATTTTAAACATATTGTCAATAATGAGTACAAAAGATGAAACAAAGCATGAACTTTTAAAACAGTTGCACGAGCAATATGCCATCAATAATAACAATAATCTTTCTGTAATAATCTCTTTTATTGCAGCATTAATTGTGGTAATAGGCTTTTTTGCTTATGTTTATGTAAGTTCAATAAGTGTATTTGCTCCACATGATAGACCTCTTTTTTATAATGAGGTGTTTTATGCTGATGCGTTATTACTTGCTTATATAGCTTCAACTTTAGTTCTTGCCATACTTGTTTATATATGCTATTATCAAGGAGCTGCACAACGAAAAGAGCAGTTTATAGTATATGCTATACGAAGATTTTATTTAGGAGAAAACTATCTTGACAAGGGCGTAAAAGAAGAAGATAATGGAAAATACAATAAAATCTTTCCTGAAGATTACCACCCTTATAAAGAAGGGTTCTTGAAAATAGTACAAGGATTATATGGAGAGTTCATAAAGATATTTATCCTTGTCTTTATCGTTATAACGGTAGCGGTACTTTTTAAATTTTTACCAATCCTTACTCTTGGTAGCATTACAATAATAATTACTTGTCTCTTAATACTTTTATGCTTCGTCTTTTGTATTAAAGTATATTGCTCTTATTATAAAACAAAAGAAGAATATATAACACTGTATTCAAAAGCAATGAATGAAAACGAAAAGGAGTGTTGTATAAAAATAATTATTAAAAATATTTTTAACCAAAATAAAAACAAATAAAATTATGAAAATCAAATTAATCACATTGCTAATAGCAATAGTAGCCTTATTAGGCAGTGCAAATGCACAAAAAACAGTAAAAGTATATAAAAACGGAGAAGTAGTATATAGTGAATATATTACAGATATAGATAGTATTAAATTTGAAGAGCAAACAGCACCTCTTCCCAATACCGAAAACGGTCACGAATACGTCGATCTCGGTTTACCCAGCGGCATAAAATGGGCAACCTGCAATGTGGGGGCAGACACTCCTGAAGAGTACGGAGATTACTTCGCATGGGGCGAAACAGAACCTAGAACCTTTTACAACTGGAGTACATACAAATATTGTAATGGATCAAATACCACAATGACCAAATACTGTACAAGTTCAAGCTATGGAACAGTGGATAATAAAAAAGTATTAGAGTTAGAAGACGATGCAGCAAGAGTAAATTGGGGAGGTAAATGGCGAATGCCGACAAAAGCGGAGCAAGATGAATTACGCAATACCTCAAACTGTACATGGGAATGGACAACTCAAAACGGAGTAAACGGCTATAAAGTAACAAGTGTAGTAAACGGAAACTCTATATTTCTTCCTGCTGCGGGCTATCGCAACGACGGCAGTATCTACAGTGCGGGCAGTCTCGGCTACTATTGGTCTAGTTCGCTCCTCACTTTCTCCGGTCACGACGCCTACGGCGTAGACTTCAATTCTAGTCGCATAATGGCGAGCTTCTTCGGCCGTTTCAGCGGTCAATCTGTGCGTGCGGTATGCGACTCATCAACCCCAGCACCAACACCAATCGTATATACAGTATCAGTATCAGCAACAGAGGGTGGAACAGCAGAGGCATCAGCAACTGAAGTAGAAGAAGGAACAAGCGTAATCCTAACCGCCACCCCCAAGAATGGCTATAGCTTTGTAAATTGGACAGTAAATGGCGTAGAGGTCTCAAAAGAGAATCCTTTCACAACAACAATAACTCAAAACACTCAATATATAGCCAACTTTGTAGAAAATGATCCATATAACGGACACGAATATGTTGACCTCGGTTTGCCAAGTGGACTAAAATGGGCAACCTGCAACGTAGGAGCAACAACACCCGAAGGTTATGGCGATTACTTCGCTTGGGGAGAAACCTCACCAAAGACAACATGCTCTTGGAGCACCTACAAATATTGTAATGGTTCTTTAACTTCAATGACCAAATATTGTACAAATTCATACTATGGCACAGTAGATAATAAAACCACCCTTGAACTCGCGGATGATGCCGCTCATGTAAATTGGGGAGGTAATTGGCGAATGCCAACAAAAGCCGAGCAAGATGAGTTAAGAGATACCAATAACTGCACCTGGACATGGACCACTCAAAACGGAGTAAACGGATATAAAGTAATAAGCGTAAAGAACGGTAACTCCATTTTTCTTCCTGCTGCGGGCTATCGCTACAACTACAGTCTCTTCAATGCGGGTAGTCGCGGCTACTTCTGGCCGAGTTCGCTCGATACGGACTACAGCTGCTACGCTTACTACTTGGACTTCTATTCGGGCAGCGTAGGTTGGGACAACTTCGACCGTTGCTACGGGCAATCTGTCCGCGCGGTATGCGAATGATTTTAAATGCTCGCATTTAAAATCAGTTGAGAGATATTCATCTCTCGAACCCACTCACGCTCGGCAAAGTTTATGCAAGTATAACTTTGCACTCGCTTATTCGTGGCTTTGTTAGTTGTAAGTTTTTAGTTGTTAGAATTTATAAGTAACACGAAATATCATAAGCATAACTCCGCCCCCGCGAGCGGTAGCTCAGAGAAGCGGAGTTATGCTCCCAATGAAAACAAGTAGGAACACGCGATCGTGTGTCCGAGACATCAAACATAAAAAACAATATAAAAATGAAATATTTAAAAATAAAACAAATAGTGCCGATGATAGCCACATTCCTTTCTGTTGTAAGCATACAAGCCCAAACAGCAGACTATATGAATGTATATCTGACATCACAAGGCTCATTTCAATCTATCAATATAGATGAAATAGACAAAATCACCTTCCCCTCGGAAGATGAAGTAAATATAGTTATCTCAGGTGTGGTAACCCCAATGGCAATAGACAACATCGAAGTCATCACCTTTGGTAATACCAATATCACTGCCATAGAGGAGAGTAAAGCCGAAGTTGCAGAGATAGAGATAACCTACTTGAGAGGAAGTGGCGAAGTACGCATAACATCGCCCGAAGCAATAAACCTTGTACAGTTTTATAATATGCAAGGCGTGTTAATGCAGTCGCTCACACCCGCATCAGTAACCGCAACATTTGATGTAAGTGGCTACCCCAACGGAATATACATAGTAGCAGTACAATCAAATGGTAAAATCGCAACAAAGAAAATTATGAAATAGTTGCGTTAAATGTCAGGTAACTATAACCGCCATAGGTTTTGAACCTATGGCGGTTTTATGTAGGAACACACGATCGTGCGTCCGAAAAGTATAAAATGGTCTGAAAGACCTGGTTAAGCGAAGCGAAACTACCTAATAGCCACGGGTTTTTAAACCCGTGGTATAATAATGTATATTCCTCTCCGTCTGCAAAGACGGGGAAATATTATATATTCTTTCTCCGTAGGTTTGAAAACCTACGGCTATTAAATGGCAAACGGAGTTTGCCAAAGGTCTTTGCATACCAAAAAAGTAGGGACACAATATATTGTGTCCGAAGTAATGACATTTTCGGTTTCGTAAACTCAATCGCCCCTATGGGGTAGTTAACAAACATTCGTTTGTTGAATCTGCTCACGCTCGGCATAACTCAAACAAGTTTGGCTCTGCTCTTGCTTAATTGCAGATTTGTTAGAAAAGCCACAAGGTTGTCTCGCGAGATAACCTTGTGGCTTTTTATTGAACTAATTAGACCAATTAGCCTAATGACATTAAAGACCCAATTGACCTTATTTATTCAAAACCCAATCGAGAGAGAAGTTGTAATATATCATACGCATACCAACATCGGTTGGAGTAACGTGTTTGCCAACCTCAACGATACAGCCTATTGTTCCGTTGGGAAGAACTGTCAATGTTGAGTATGCACTCATTGTATCAACCAATTTGCGTGATATGTTCCAACTCTTACCCTCGTCGTCGCTTAAATATATTGTAACATCTTTGCGGTCGGTATTACTGCCGGGTAGTGATTGAATAAGATAGTTTCTTCCACCGTGATTATATCTGATGATGTCTCCGTTACATGCAGGGTCTATCAAAGTTTCGTGTACCTGAGCAGGTTGCCAGGTCTCACCTTTGTTTTTAGATATGGCAAACTTGCGGAAACCTTTGTGAGGGTTGCGGATGCTCATTAAAATGTCTCCGTTCATCAACTCCACAACTTTAGCCTCGTCACCTCTGTTTTGAGGGGTTGGAGTGGGAGAGTTTAAAGATGCCTTCCATGTTTTGCCGTGGTCATCAGAGTAGATTGCGTAGTTGTGTAGCGAACCATACATCTCTGCGGTGTGACGTGCAGCCACAACAAACATCAATCGTCCGTTTTCAAGTTGTAGAGCATGTCCCGAACCTGCAAACATTCCTTGCCAAGCTCTACGTCCATAAACTCCGTCATAAACCTCTTTTGTAATGTCTCTTGGTTCGCTCCATGTCAAACCGCAATCGTAGCTCTCCGAAACGTATAAACGTTGTGGTTCCTCTGTTGTAGAGTCCCACAAACCTTTGTCTCCAACAAAAATGGCAACAATTTTATTCTCAATCTTATCTGTAATTACAGCAGCATCGCCATATTTCTTCCCTGTAAGAGTATCGCCTCTTGCAACATATACGGCAGGGCTCCAACTCTTACCGCCGTCGGTACTGCGGCGTGCAACAATGCTTATTGTGTTGGGTAGGTCGGTAAGAACATCGCCACGTTTGTCGCACAATGCAACCAACGACCCATCAGGAGCTGTGGTTAATGCAGGAATTCTGTAATATTTCGAGCCGTCTTGGTTTAGCTCAAAAACAACATTGTAAGCCAAAAGAATATCTCTTGCACAATCTGTGTTTTCCAACTCGTAACAAATTTTGTCTATCGTAATAGAGAGTGGCATAGCCGATATGGTGTTACCCTCTTTCGATTTATCAGATACGTTGCAAGCAACCCATAGGTAGTTTTCGCCTATAGGTAACGATTTCTTTGTTTTAATTACAACTGTGTCTGCTTGTGGAGTTGCTATCTCTCCCAATAGGGTGGCAGTTGCTGCATTAAACGCTGTATCTGTTGCTGTAGAGTATAACTTTACGCTCTCAATATCCGATAACACTGTTGTTCCCTTTAGTGCAACCTTTACAGAGTTTACCTTTGCTTTGTTCTCCGATACCGAAACCAAAATTTTGCCAAATGGCTCAGCGGTGGTTCCTATGCCAACGTATTGGCTGTCGTTTATTTGAACTGAAGCCGTTGTAACTTCCGATTTTTTACATCCTACAAACAATAGGGAAATAGAAATTACGGAAAGGAAAAAGATGTATTTTTTCATAATGGTAATTTATAATCAAAAGACAAACCCACTTAAGAGGGTTTGTCTTTTATATGTGTGATAATATTTGTCGGTATTACTCAACAAAATCAATCTCGTCAATAATGTTTAATGCTCCTGCAAATTTCTCGATGATAAGCATTACATAACGAATGTCAACAGAGATGGTGCGTTGCATGTTTGGCTCAAAAATAATATCGCCACTCATAGCCTCCCAGTTTCCGTCAAATGCCAAACCAATCAACTCTCCGTTGCCGTTGATAACGGGGCTTCCTGAGTTACCACCTGTGATGTCGTTTGAAGAGATGAAGTTAACAAACATTGTTCCGTCAGCCTCTGCGTAGCGGCCATAATCTTTAGTTTGCCAAATTTCTTTAAGTTTGGCAGGAACAAAGAACTCGTAGTTTGTGGTATCCTCTTTCTCCATTATACCCTCCATGGTGGTGTAGTAGTTGTACGAGATGGCATCGGCAGGTTGATATGGTTGAACTTGTCCTGCAGAAAGACGGATAGTGAAGTTGGCATCGGGATATACAGGAGTGCCTTCGCGCATTTTCAACAATCCCTCAATGTAAACTTGTTTAGCCAAAGTCAAATCTCTGTTATATGCTTTAGATGCAAATGCAAGGTCTCTGACTTTCTCTCTGATAGAGTTTGCATATTTCAACATCAAATCGTTTTTCAAAACTTTTGCAGATGGTTTCTCCATAAATTTGTTGAATTTCACAGAGTCTGCAAAAACCGATTTGTTGAAGCAGTCATCAATAAACTTGTCTGTGTCGCCTTTGTATTTTTTGTCGATGAAAGAGAAAATATCGGGGCGTTGCTCTGCAGGGAACATCGACAAATATTTTTTAATCATCGCTTTAGAAACTATACGGTCTACCTCAGCATCGTAATCCTTGTTGTTGAATTTTTCGTATGCCCCTTTATATGCTTTTACCTCTTTCTCTATAGCCTCTTTGTCTTTGCTTTCGATTGCTTTGATAAGAGCATCTGCATTTGGAACTTTTGAGAACTCGACAGCTGTAGATAACCCTTCGGTAATCATTTGGCGTTGATATTTGATAGGGTAGATATTGCGAAGTGCAGTAATCATATTATCCAAAGCCTCGGCATATTGAGGCATATTGTTAGCATATGCCCACTCGCGATACTCGCTCTCTGCTTTTAATTTGCTGTCGATAACCGAAAGTTTTTTAACGCCACGGTTCATACCAATAGCGTTTTTATGGTAGTTGCTTGAACTTGCAAACTTAGATGCATATTGGATACGCACTTTGTCGCTTGCTTGCATCAATTTGTTCAACTCCTCAAGGCGAACACCGCGCATCTCGATACGAGCAGCATTTACAATGTCGCGATAGTGGATAATCTCCTCTGAAATATCGTATCGGTTAGTAGTTCCGGGGAAACCGATTGTCATTGAATAGTCGCCTTGTTTAACACCTTTAAGCGAAATGGGTAGGTGGTGTTTAGGCTTCATAGGAATGTTCTCGGGGCTGTACTCTGCCGCTTTACCATCTTTGTCTGTATAAACGCGGAATAGAGAGAAGTCTCCTGTATGGCGAGGCCACATCCAGTTGTCTGTATCGTAGCCGAATTTACCAATTGATGAAGGAGGTGTTCCAACCATACGAACATCTTTGTATACGGTTTGGTAGAACATCAAGAACATGTTACCTCCATAGAAAGGTTTTGTAACAACCTCAACAAATGGATTCTCTTTGATGAACTCTTTTCCTGCCAAACGTTTACTCATTTTATCCAAAAAAGTAAGGTCATAAGCAATCATTGGATTGCCGTTTTCAGCAACAGCAGCTTTAATTGAGTCGGTAACATCAACAATTCTGTCAACTACACGAACTTCCAATCCCGGGGTAGGAAGCTCTTCGCTTTTTGAGTATGACCAAAATCCATCTGTTAAGTAGTCGTGTTCAACCGAGCTGTGTTGTTGAATCCATGAATATCCGCAGTGGTGGTTTGTAAGAATCAAACCTTCGTCCGATATAATTTCACCTGTACATCCTTTACCAAACACAACAATAGCATCTTTTAAAGAAACCTCATCGGGAGAGTAAACATCGTCAACCTCTAACTTTAATCCCAATTTTTTCAATGATTCAGTGTTTTGTTGCTTCAAAAAAGGCAACAACCACATACCCTCATCCGCTAATAAAGTAAAGGGGTTTACAACTGCCACAGCGGCAATAAATAATAGTTTTTTAAGCATAGTAATTAATTTATAGTTATTTCTTTATCTGTTATTTCGTTTGACTTTATATAAATATAAAGTGCGAAGATAGTCAAAATATACTCCATAAAAAAACATAAATAAAGAATTTAGCCTATATTCACAAAAAAATATTACCTTTACGCAAAATAATTACAGCAATGAAACTTACAGATGAGTGGTTCACCGCATTGGCGGAAGATGAAAATGGAAGTACGGTAATAATCAGCGGACGTGATAATATTGAGGCTTTCAGAGTGAGCGGAAAGTTTAAAAACCGCATTGAGGTAACTTGGACATACGACGGAGGAGCTATGCCCACCGACGAAGAGGCTAAACTTATGGAGAGTGTGGGTGATGCTTTGCGAGCAGGAGCAGAAAAGAATAAACTTGCCATACTTACAGGTGTTTACACAGGAGGAGGTAAACGTATTTGGGTATTCTATAGCCGTCATACAGGAGCATTTGGCGAGATGCTAAATCAGGCACTCTCAACATTCGAACTCTTACCAATAACAATCTATTCCGAAATAGACGTTGATTGGGATGATTACCTTGGAGCCCTCTCTCTAAAATGCTGTTCCGATAGCGACGAGGAGTAGAGAGTGATAAAAGAGCGGTATAAACTACGTTTATCTCGCAAAAAAGCGTTATCTTTGCACTGATAAAAGTTGTTAGTTTTTAGAAACAAATGTTCTAACAACAAACAAATGTTTGTTAATAAGAAAACTCTAACAACTAACACAAACAACTAACAACTACCCCGCAGGGGCAGCGTGAGCTGACAACTAACAACTAAAAATGGCAAACACAGTAGAGCAATTTCAACATATAACCTCAATTTGTAGAGAGTTATTTATAAAGAAATTAAAAGATTATGGAGCGTCTTGGCGTATAATGCGTCCAACATCAATAACCGATCAAATATTTATCAAAGCAAAACGCATCAGAAGTGTCGAGATTTGCGGCGAGGCATTGGTTGATGAGGATATACGCTCGGGATACATAGCCATAGTAAACTATGGAATAATAGCCCTTATTCAATTGGAATTGGGACACTCAGATACCGAAGATATATCGGCAGAGAAAGCAATAGAGTTGTACGATAAATATTTGACAGAGACCACAACTCTTATGTTGGCTAAAAATCACGATTACGGAGAGGCGTGGCGTAGTATGAGAATATCTTCATACACCGATATAATCCTGACAAAACTAAACAGAACAAAACAGATTGAGGATAACGAAGGTAAAACGCTTGTTTCGGAGGGAGTGGATGCCAATTATATGGATATGATTAACTACTCGATTTTTGCCCTTATAAAATTAGAGTATGGCGAATAGCACTCAAACAACATCCAAAATAATTAAGCCCGCAGTAATACTATGTCGTATTGTTGTGGGACTTACTTTTTTATTTTCGGGTTTTGTTAAAGGTGTAGACCCTGTTGGCGTTGCAATAAAATTCAAAGAGTATTTTGTTGCATTGGGAATTGATATACTTACGCCCTCATCTCCATTGGGAGCCGATTTTGTATCCACATTTTCAATCTCGGCAGCTATAGGACTGTCGATGTTTGAATTTGTGCTTGGAGCGGTAATATTGTTCGGTCTTTATCGAAAACTTGCTCCAACGCTCGCGGTTCTTACAATGCTGTTCATGACCCCCTTGACGCTATATCTTGCAATTGAAAATCCTGTGCATGATTGCGGATGTTTTGGCGAAGCATTGGTCTTGACAAATTGGGAGACATTCTATAAAAACCTTGTGCTGACAGTCGCGGCAATCTTTTTATTGCTATACAACCATAAGGTAAGAGATATGTATTTAAAGTCGATAAGATGGATACCTTCACTCTTTTCGATAATTTATGTATTGACTATATCGCTCATAGCATACGTTTATCAGCCCTTGCTCGACTTCCGCCCATATAAGAGCGGAATAAATATTAGGGAGGTGATGGCGCAAGAGGATGTACAACCCGAATATATATTTGTGTATGAGAAAGACGGCCTGCGTCAGGAGTTTGCTATAGACGAAGCTCCAATAAACGATGAGTCATGGACGTTTGTCGACAGAATAGAACGAATGCCCGAGGGGGTAGAGGAGAAGATAGAACTCGATTTTGGAGTAAGAGATAACGATGTTGATATAACAGACGATATTCTTTCGGATGATAATTATACATTCCTATTGTTGGTCCCTTCGGTTGAGGGATACGATAACAGTTGGGATGATAAGATATTAAGTTTGTATGATTATGCATTTGAGCATACCTACAATTTCTATGCTTTGACGCCCGATGCAGAGGAGCTTAGTAATAGATTAAGTGAAATGGGAATATCTTTCCCTTGTTACACAATGGATGAAACCGTAATAGAGACAATTGCGAGGGGAAATCCTGCGATAGCAATGCTCAAAGGCGGAATTTTGTATTGGAAAATAGCACCGCGCGAGTTAATTGATATGTCGCAGTATGATTCTGATATTCAGGGAACTCCGTTGGGTGAAATATATGAGCATGATTTCTTGAAGCGCACTATAATAATATTGTTAATATACATATTACCTTTAATATTCTTATATTTGTGCCAAGAAGCAGTGGTATTGCTTGTAGAGAGAGTAAAGGCAAAACGACTAAAACTAAAAGAAAATTCAAATAATACTAATTATAAACCTAAAAAAATTAAAACGATGAGAAAAAACATTGTAGCAGGAAACTGGAAAATGAACAACACTCTTCAAGAGGGAGTAGAGTTGGCAAAAGGAGTAGAGGCAGCTTTGAACGAGCGCACACCAAATTGTGATGTAATCATTGGTACTCCATTTATTCACTTGGCTACTATTGCAGCAACAGTAGATACTAAAAAATTAGGAGTATCAGCAGAGAACTGTGCTGACAAAGTATCAGGAGCATACACAGGAGAGGTGTCTGCAGCTATGGTTGCTTCAACAGGAGCAGAGTATGTAATTCTTGGACACTCTGAGCGTCGTGCTTACTATGGTGAGACTGCTGAGATTTTGAAAGAGAAAGTACTTTTGGCTTTGGCTAACAACCTAAAAGTAATCTTCTGTATCGGAGAGGTTCTTGAGGAGCGTGAGGCAGGAAAAGAGTTTGAGGTAGTAAAATCTCAAATCGAGGAGTCTTTGTTCAACCTTACAGCTGAAGATTGGAGCAAAATCATCCTTGCATACGAGCCTGTTTGGGCAATCGGAACAGGAAAAACTGCAACTGCAGAGCAAGCACAAGAGATGCACGCATTCATCCGTAAAACAGTAGCTGAGAAATACGGAGAAGAGGTAGCTGAAGAGACTTCAATCCTATACGGAGGAAGCTGCAAACCTTCAAATGCAAAAGAGTTGTTCGCAAACAAAGACGTTGATGGTGGATTGATCGGTGGAGCATCACTTGATGTAGAGCAATTCATGGGAATCGTTGATGCATTTTAATTAAACTCTTTCTTTTGAAAAGAGTCAAAAGGATAAAGATTCAAAAAGGAGGTGCGGATTAAATCCGTACCTCCATAATCAAAAAAAATCGGCAGAACATGAAAAAAAGAACATATTCTCTTATCGTGGCATTGGTGCTTGTTGCAGTGTCGGCAACAACACTTATGGCAAAAGATGATTCAATCGTAAGAGAGTTGGAGCAGCCATCTAACGGAGGAGTTGTAAAGGTGTTTCAATCTCCCGAGTTGGCCTCATTGTTGCTTCGCGACACAACAGCATTAGAGGAGCAAATGGTATCGGGATATAGAATACAGGTCTATTCCGATAATATGCAACGCCGAGCAAAAGAGATGGCTCAAGAACGAGCGCAAATGATACAGGCTTCTGATTCTACATTAGCAACCTATGTAACATTTAATTCACCCTTTTGGAGAGTGAGGGTAGGTAACTATTCGTCATATGAGGAGGCGGCCATAAAACTACGCGAACTAAAAAAACAATTTCCGGCAATCTCTGACATGAGAATTGTAAAGGATATAATTGTGGAGAAATATTAATTATGAAGAACTTGACACAAGAGGAGAAACAACAACTTATAGCAGAACATTACAAAGCAATAATAGAGCTTTTGGGAGAGAACCCCGAAAGAGAAGGCTTAAAAAAATCGCCCGAACGAATAGCGAGAGCAATGCAGTATCTTGTATCGGGATATGGAAAGTCTGCTGCCGATAAGTTGTCTGCTCAATTTGAAGAGGAGTACGGAGGCAAGGAGAGGATAGTCCTTGTAAAAGGAATAGAGTTTTATTCTCTTTGTGAACATCATATGTTGCCATTTTTCGGAAAGGTGCATATAGGATATATCCCCGATAAAAAAGTTGTTGGGTTAAGCAAATTGGCACGTTTGGTCGAGGTCTTTGCGCGTCGCTTACAGCTACAAGAGAGAATGACTCAAGAGATATTGGAGGCATTTAATGAAAATGTTCCCAATAACGGAGTAATGGTAGTGGTTGAGGCTCGTCACCTGTGTATGCAGATGAGAGGAGTACAAAAGCAAAATGCGGTAACAACCACATGTTTGTATAGTGGAAAGTTTGATGACGAGTCTAAACGTCGTGAATTTTACGAAATGTTGAACTCTCCTGTAAGTTCAGAAGAGTGGTAAAACGTCTCTATTTTAAGGGGTTAATAATTTAAAAAGTAATCTCTGATAAAATATCTTACAAAAAAACGATGCGAGGTATTGCAAGAAACAAAAAAAATATATACCTTTGCACCGCAAATGCGAAAATAGCTCAGTTGGTAGAGCATAACCTTGCCAAGGTTAGGGTCGCGGGTTCGAGTCCCGTTTTTCGCTCAAAAACTCTTGCGGAGGCAAGAGTTTTTTTTAATAAGTGTTGTCCGGATGGTGAAATTGGTAGACACGCTACTTTGAGGGGGTAGTGGCCGTTCGGCCGTGTGAGTTCGAGTCTCATTCCGGACACAATAGGGAGCTGTTAAAGTTCCCTTTTTTTTATCTCCTGTTAAAAAATTGTTGATAAAGAATCAAAAAAAATAGTTGCAAATTTCATCAACTAAATTAACTTTGCAATAATGAAATAGTAGTTAGTTGACGAACATCCGTTTGTTTGAAAATGCGCTTATTCGCAAAATCCCTAATTTCTAATTCCTAATTTAATAAAAATGGCACGAGAACAATCAACCAGATATAGAGCTTCGCGAAGTGGCGATGTAGCAGCCGCTGCGATGGGGCGTTTGCAACCACAGGCAATTGAACTTGAGGAGGCGGTTTTAGGAGCATTAATGTTAGAGAAAGATGCGTTTTCTGAGGTTAGCGATACGTTAACACCCGAAAGTTTCTACAAACCTGCACATAAGTGTATATATGAAGCAATAGTAGCGTTAACGCACAAATCGTTACCGGTGGATATGCTTACCGTAATAGAGATGTTGCGTAGTTTGGGAACATTGGAAGAGGCTGGGGGAGAGTATGCTATATACAATCTCACCTCAAAGGTAAGTTCGGCGGCAAACATCGAGTTCCACGCAAAAATCATAGCACAAAAGCACTTGGCTCGTCAGTTGATATCCTTTGCCGGTAAAATACAGGTGAATGCTTATGATGATACATACGACATTGATAACTTGATGGAGCAGACCGAGTCAGATTTGTTTAAGCTTTCGCAGGATAACATAAAACAAGGTGTAACGCAGATTAATCCTGTAATTACCGAGTCATTAAACCAATTACAAGCCGCAATGAACCGTAAGGACGGATTAAGCGGATTGCAAACAGGCTTTCATGAATTGGACAAAGTTACATCAGGTTGGCAACGTTCCGACCTCATAATCGTAGCTGCACGTCCTGCCATGGGAAAAACAGCCTTTTCGCTTTCAATGGCAAAGAACATGGCTGTAAATTATGGAATCGGAGTAGCTCTCTTCTCGCTTGAGATGGCAAACGTGCAATTGGTAAACCGTTTGATTGTAAACACATGCGAGATAAAAGGTGAAAAGTTCCGTAGCGGACAGTTGGATGCGCATGAATTGGAGCAATTGAATGTAAAAATCAAGCAACTCGAGGATGCTCCCATATACGTTGACGAAACAGCCAATCTTTCGGTGTTTGAATTGCGTAGTAAGGCACGCCGATTAGTAAAAGAACATAACGTACAGATGATAATAATCGACTACCTTCAGTTGATGACACTAAACAGCAAAGATGACAAAAGTGCATTAAAAGTCGGTAGCCGTGAGCAGGAGGTCAGTTCAATCTCACGTTCATTAAAGGGATTGGCAAAAGAGTTGAACATACCCATAATTGCCTTGTCGCAGTTGAGTCGTGCGTCGGAGAATCGCGATGGAAAACGTCCACAGCTATCCGACCTTCGTGAGTCAGGAGCTATTGAGCAGGATGCCGATATTGTATGCTTCATACACCGTCCCGAGTATTATGGAATAATGACAGGACCCGATGGAGAATCGCTTCAAGGATTGGCAGAACTGATAATTGCAAAACACCGTAACGGTAAAACAGGCAGTGTGTGGTTTAAGTTTAAGAACGACTATGCACGCTTCCAAAATCTCGATGATGACTCAATCGTAAATATAGAGTCTGGAATGAACAGAAACATTTCGTCATCGACAACGTATACAGCAAGTGAACAAGATTTCTTGCAACCGCAAGGCGAGACAATGCCATTTTAACAAAGAGGCGAAGATAAAATAAAGCGAACCCCAAAGTCTTTTTAAAGCTTTGGGGTTCGCTATTAAAATACTCTTATTTGGTTACAGGATAAATGAAAAATCCGTGATTGCGCAAATTTGATGACGAAATCCTTATATAATCTTTTGAAAACTCAATAGAGTAAGATGTGTGGTCGTAAACGCTTTTACTTGGCTCACAAGACCAGAACGAACTGCTATACTCTCCATTTTTTACAGGGAAGAATATATAATTGCCGTTAATTTTACTAATAGCTTTACATCCATAAATTCTACCCAATTGAGTCCATTCCCAATCGCAATTATCCAATAGCTCTTGGAACTCGTCTTTTGTCGGCATTCGCCAAGAGCTACCCCAAAGAGCAGTGGCGGTATCGTATTTTGGATTACCTTTGATGCTACCCGACTCCTCTTTATATAGGGGAGTTTTACCCTTCTCTCTATCAGAAGCAGGCGATGTAGCCCCCCACTGATATTCGGTGCCACATTCTTCTGAAGATGGAGCCCCTATGCTGCAAGCAGCCCATTTTAAGCCCGATGGAAGACCTAAATCCACCCACTTGTGTCCATTGGTCTCGCCTTGAGAAGGAACAGTAATCATAGTGTTGTTAGTAGAAACAGGACGTACCCCAAATCCCGATGAACGCTCTCCCTGTCCCATCTCTCCAAGGGCAGCACCAAAGTGGTATTCGTGAGCGCCGTTATTATACGAATCCTTGTATGGAGTAGAGGTCCAATAGTTACCACAAACATTGGCATTGGAAATTTGAGATGAACGTTCTTTATATCCTGTTGAGGGTAAGAAAATAGAACGTCCGTTTTTTTCATTCGTAAACTCATGTCCCCAAAGATTACCTTTCTTCACATATTTGTATATACAGTAATAAAGAAGCTCGTCAAACTCATTCTTTGTCGGCATTCTCCATCCTTTTCCCCATTTCGCTGTGGCAACATCATAGGTCGCATTTCCCGAAATATCATCTATATCTTTACCATATGTTTTGCCGTTCGAAGGCATATAGCTCGTCTTTGTAGCCGTTTCACCCCAAGCATAGAGACCTCCTGGCTCTTCCGGCCTGGTGGCGCCAACGTTGCAAGTAGCCCAGCGAGTGCCTGAAGGAAGACCTAAATCCACCCATTCGTGACCATTGATTACGCCTGTTGCAGGGCTTTCGTTTTTAGGTGCGTCAACTTTCTTTGGACGTACAATGTCGCCTTGATCCTCTAATTGTTGCAAGTGTCTCTCATTTCTTGTAGAGGAAGAAACATTCTCGTCACTTTTCGATTCTGTATTGCTTTTGCTCGAAGTTTTTGTGCTTTTGTTAACACCATCGGTTATTGTTTTCACAACCTTAGAATCCAAAGCTTTCTTTAAATCCTTTAAAAATCCCTGGGCATTTGCCTCCATTGCTCCTGCAGAAAGGAGTAGAGACAAAGCGATAAATAAAAAATTTCTCATAATATTTATTTTGTCAAATCTCATAAATTTAAAACGTCTGTAAATATACATGTTTGTACATACAGTACCAACAAATTAACAGATAATCTTTGATGGAAAATAAATAACACCTGCCATAGCTATGACAGGTGTTAGGTTTTGTAATCTATGTTAACGATAAACTCAGTCTCATCCTTTGTAAATCAAAAATATAGCAGGTATTTTACCAACTTCGGGAATACGTTTGCTCCACTCCTTGATATGTTTTGTAACAATCATCTCCTCTTCGCAGGTAATAGCCGAAGCAATACAAAGTCGAGTTTGAGGACGACATGTTTTAATCAAGTCTGCAATAAGCTTGGCATTGCGGTAAGGAGCCTCAATGAAAATTTGAGTGGTATCCTCAGAGTAAGCACGTTGCTCAAGCTGTTTTATAGCCTTTGCACGTTCGTTAGGTTCAATGGGTAGGTATCCGTTAAACGTAAACTTCTGTCCGTTAAAGCCCGAAGCCATAAGCGACATAAGAATAGACGAAGGCCCAACCAATGGAATAACCTTAATGTTTCGGCTTTGAGCAATAGCTACCACGTCAGCACCGGGGTCGGCAATAGCAGGGCATCCTGCCTCCGAAATAACACCCACGTTCAATCCCTCGTTAATAGCATTAAGATATGCACCGATATCCTCTCCCTTTGTATGCTCGTTGAGAGTATAAAAAGTAAGGTCGTCAATAACAATTTCGGGGTTCGACTTCTTTAAAAATCTGCGAGCAGAGCGAATATCCTCAACAATAAAATGTTTAATTGAGTCGATAACCTCCCTGTTATTGGCAGGTAACACCTTATCAATGGGAGTCTCACCCAAAGTGACAGGAATTAAATATAACGAACCTTTACTCATCAGATAAATGTATCTAAATATTTTATAATTGGAAGCAACAGTTTATGTATCCCATATATTTGTTGTCTCCTCCGTTTTCAGGGATATTCATTCTGAAGTTAGGCGATATCTTAACATATTTGCAAGGTAAAATCTCGAAACCTGCAATAATGGCATGTTTGTCGTTATTTGCATCCCAGTGGTCGTTAGATGTGATATAGTCATAACGAGCATAAGCCTCAATCAATCTGCTAACTTTGGCACTTCCAAAAACCGAGCAACCAAGAAGGTTGTGATTCGATACGTTTTTGTAGTTTTGCATCATGTTGAACTCACCCGAAAGAGTGAATTTGTCACTTTTGTAAGCCATTAAAGCAGAGTATCCATAAATGTTGCTCTCTCCGCAAATTCCTGAGTTATTAATGTCGCTATAAAGACGAACATAAAAATTTTCGGCAGGAGTTAGAGTAACACCTAAACCATACAAAAGACCTTTGTTCGATTGAATTTTCTTATAACCTTCACCATTAACCATAATGAAATCGGCTTTAGCCCAGTTTGACAATTTGTATTCCATAGAGAATCCCAAATCGGCACTGCTACCAAATTTATATTGGTCGTGGAAAACCATCATGATATATCTCTTGGCCCAAATTTTCTCTTGAAGAGCAGATTGAGTGGTTTGAATCATACCGGCGTTAATAGTAAAACCTTTTCTCGACCACCCAACAAATGCATTCTTGATATAAGCAACATAGTTGTAGTCGTCCAATTTAGACGGTTTACCAAAGTCGATGATACTTTTCAATTTCAAACCGTTGTTGAAAGTGTACTCATAACCAAAATACGATCTATCAAGTTTAAAACCTAAATCAGTTTCTCCATCTTGAGATTGTATGTTAAAGTTTACGAAGTTGCGAATAATAAACTTACCCTCGCCTTTTTTTCCTTTGTTGCTATTTGCTTCAGTTGTTTTGCTTTTTTCAAGTTCAGTTTTCAAGTCCTCTATTTGACCCTCAAGCTCATTCATTTTCTCATACAACTTCTCAACGTCGAAGTTCTCTGCAGAATTGTTTTCAGATTGTTGAGCATTGGCAGATACTAAGAATCCGCAAAGTAAAACAAGAATGAATAAATTACCTTTTATACGCATTTTGTTTAAAATATTTAAATAGTGTTTATAAATACATTTGATTCGGGGTGCAAAATTAGTCAAAAAATAGGAATCTAAGTAATACTTAAACATTAATAATTCCACAAAACGAGCATAAATGTTAAAAATAATAACATATATAATAAGCACCATGCCGAGAAATTATTTACCTTTGCATAAACAAAAAACGCAAACAATGAATTTACCCGACGATTTCAGTAAAGAGATGCAACAACATCTTGGCAATCAATACCAAGCTTTCGCACAAGCCTTTGATGCACCATTGCCAACATCCATAAGGGTAAATCCATGCAAAACCGAGCATACCCCATCGTTAGAGCGAGTAGGGTGGAGCAGTAACGGTTACTACTTGCCCGAGCGCATACCCTTTACGTTCGATCCCCTCTTTCATGCAGGACAATACTATGTGCAAGAGGCATCATCCATGTTTGTGGAGCAAATACTAAAGACGGTAGTAAACAAGCCTGTACGATTACTCGATTTATGTGCAGCCCCCGGAGGAAAAACAACATTGGCACTCTCGCTCTTACCGCAAGGAAGTTTTGTGGTGGCAAACGAATATGTGCCGCAACGCGCCCAAATATTATCGGAAAACCTCATAAAATGGGGAGCACCCAACACAATAGTAACTAATAACACCCCTGCCGATTACGGCAAGCTACGTCACACGTTCGATGTAATAATCGTCGATGCCCCATGCTCGGGCGAAGGCATGTTCCGTAAAGATGACGAGGCGTTGGCGCAATGGAGTCTCGATAACGTAAAACTCTGTGTCGAAAGACAAAAAGAGATACTCACTTCGGTGTGGCCATCACTAAAACCTGGAGGAGTGTTAATATACAGTACCTGCACATACAACACAGCCGAGAACGAGGAGATTGCACAATACATAAAAGAGGAGTTCTTGGCAGAACCGCTACCCCCGATTGCAACCGAATCGGAGTGGAGAATAACAAGAGAATTTAAAGGCGACATACCCTTCTATCGTTTCATGCCGCATAAAACAAAAGGCGAAGGATTTACAGTAACAGCAATCCGAAAACCCGAAGGCGATTACATTCCCGTAAAACCGGGCAAAACAAAAATAAAAACCATACCCCTGCCAAACAATCTTAAGACGCTCTTAAAAGAACCGTCAAAGTATGAATATACGGCAATAAAAGATAAACTTATCGCGCTCACACCCGAGGGAAAAGAGATGATGCAGTTAATGGAGAAATTCAACATCCTGCATGCAGGAATCGAGATTGCAGTAACCGACAAAGGAAAAGATTTCGTACCACACCATTCCCTCTCTCAGTCAACCGAGTTGAACCTTGAGCAAACCCCTAAGATAGAGGTCGATTACGCAGGAGCAATCTCATACCTTCGTCGCGAAGCAATGCCACTATCAGAGCAACAACGAGGCATAGCACTTGTAACCTATCGCAACACCCCGTTAGGCTGGGTAAAATGCGTAGGCAATAGAGCCAACAACCTCTATCCCCAAGAGTGGCGAATCCGAAGCGAACGCACCCCCGACGAAGCACCCTCTATATTTTAATTAGGAATTAGTACGTGGCTTCGCCACAATTAGGAATTAGAAATTAAAAAACATTCCTCATTCCTCATTCCTAATTTAATAAAATATTCCCTAAATTTTTTTGCTAAAAAAATAATAGAGAGTATATTTGTAAAGAATAAGAATAATAAATAGTTGGCTAACAACTAACAACTAAC